>NZ_JBSFBL010000025.1:0-111867 GCF_053592935.1 Kribbella sp. NPDC002412 | reverse complement strand
CCGCGCCTGGGCGGTCACACAACGGAGCCGGCCACCTCGGGGGGCGGCTCGTGGTGAGGTGTCACGAGCCACACGGTGTCCTACCGCCCAGGACACTCCCCGCCTGGCCCGAGGTGTCGGCCAGGAGGTGGTTGGAACGGCTGGGCGGCGGCGATACAGGGGCTCAGCCGCCAGGCCCAGCCGGGTCGGTGGGCGGTGTGGTCCGGAGCTGAGGAGTGCTCCGGACCACACCTTGGGTTTCGTCCGGGGCTGAGGAGTGCCCCGGACCTTCCAGGTGCTGCTCCTGGACGTGAGGAGACTCCAGGGGCAGCGGACCGGGTCTGAGGAGGACCCGGAAAACTCAGGTTTTCAGTCGGTGCTGTCGAGTGGACCGAGTACGTCGTTGGTGACCCGGAGGCCGGCGAAACGCCTCCGCATCGCCTGCTCGTAGCGGGCCGCCAGCGGCGCCTCCGCGACGTACTGCGCGATCACATGCTCGCCGAACCAGACCCGCACCCTTCGGCGGTGCTGTCTCGACGTCATCTCCGCGATGGTCACTACCTCTCACCCCGTAACTCTCAGGCCTTGCAACCAGTTGGACTTACTGGTTGTCATGGCAGTAATGGTGCACGAGCCCAACGTGACCGCTCTAGGACCTGGACCGGACCTTTGCCGGACCTCTTCCGGTCCTCTCGCGGACATCTGGGGGACCGCACCTTGTCGTGAGGCATCAGTCGAGACAACGTCTGAACTGACGTGAACGGGAGGAACGATGGCGGGTAGGTACGCGCCAAAGACGGTCCTGGCGCACCTGATCCAGCGCCGGAACCAGACCTACTCCGAGATCGTCGCCGAGTTCGTCGAGCTGGGTGGAACCATCACCGAGCGGCACCTGCGTCGCCTCGCATCGGGCGAGCGCGCAGGGACCACTCCTCAGACCCGGCGCACCCTGCAGCGCATGTTCGGCAAGCCGGTCGAGGAGCTCCTCGCGCCGTACGTCCCCGAGCAGGCCGGCCAGGTGGTGCCGGCACCTGCCGCGAGTGGACGGATCACGACAGGTAATGAGATGGAGGTTCTCGACATGGCTGCCAGCCGAGCGAGGGCGTTTGCCCTCGCGGCCCAGTCCGGTCTCGGAAGCGAGGCCATGGAACAGGTGTACGACGATGTGCGCCACGTCGCGAAGGCATACCCGCAGCGCCCGCTGCCGGAGATCCTCGGCCAGCTGGTCGAAACCCAGGATCTGATCTTCGCCCTGCTGGAGAGCCGGCAACGTCCGGAGCACCTGCGGCAGCTGTACTTCCTCGGCGGTGTGACCGGTGGTCTGCTCGCCAAGGCCTCCCACGACCTCGGAAACCCGCACGCCGCCCTCACCCAGGCGCGGACCGCGTTCCTCTGCGCCGACAACGCCGACCACCACGGCCTGCGCGCCTGGGTGCGCGGCCTGCAGTCGCTGGTCTCCTACTGGGCCGGCAACCCGCACGACTCGGTCCGGTACGCGCAGCTCGGCGCCGGGTACGCCGAGCAGGCCAACAGCACCACCAGCGTCTGGCTCCCGGTGAGCGAGGCCCGCGCCTGGGCGGCGCTGGGCAACCCGGAGGCCACCCGCGCCGCCCTCGAGCGCGCCGAGAACGCCTGGAACACGGTGCGCAACGACGACCTGGACGACATGGGCGGCCTCTGCACCTTCGGCCGCAACCGCCAGCTGTACTACGCGGCCGACGCGCTCGCCTGGCTGCCCGGCGAGGTCGACCAGGCCGAGCGGTACTCCCGCCAGGCCGTCGACGCCTACAACGACCAGAACCACCCCGAGTGGGCCTTCGGCGACGCCGCCGGCAGCCAGGCCGCGATGGCCATCACCCGGATCGTCAGCGGTGAGCTCGACGGCGCCGCGGACGCGATCGCGCCGGTGCTGGGCCTGCCCGCCGAGCGCCGGATCAACGGCGTGGTGCACTCGGCCCGCCGGGTCCACCAGGCGCTGCGCCAGTCCGGCCGCGCCGACGACGCCCGGGAGCTGCAGGAAGAGATCGAGATGTTCACCCGGACGCCGATGCAGGCGTTCCCCCGGTAGTTTCGGCCAGATGGATTCGCTGATCGGTGACCTGACCACGCTGCGCGAGTTCCGGACATCCGATCTCGAGGACTACCTGGCCATCGTCAGCGACGACCGCGTGACGTCGTGGCTGTCGTTCGACAGCCGGGACCGGGCCGCGGCCGAGAAGGCGCTGACCGCGATCGTCGAGCGGGCAGCGCAGGAGGACCGGCCGGACTACTTGCTCGCCGTCACCCGCCGGGACGACGACAAGCTGGTCGGCTTCGCCCGGCTCGGGCCGACCGGAGTGCGGGCGGTGCACCTCGGCTACGCGATCCACGCGGACTACTGGGGCCGCGGCTACGCCACCGACGCGTCCCGGGTGCTGCTCCGGTTCGCGTTCGGCCCGCTCGGCAAGCACCGGGTCAGCGCGGCGATCGGCCCCGAGAACGAGGCCTCGATCGCGGTGGTCAAGCGGCTCGGGTTCAGCTACGAGGGCCGGATCCGGCACCACGTCTTCACCAATGGGGACTGGCGTGACTCGTTGCTCTACTCGCTGCTGGAGCACGAGTACGCCGATCGTTCACCTGGCGGCCGCCCGAAGCCTTGACTTCATTTGTCATGACCAGCAAGGTTGCGCGTCATGTCGAAGCAGCAGGTGCCGGAGTGGGCCGATCCGGAGGTGCCGGAAACGGCACTGGACGCGCAGGGGGTGTCCCGGCGGAACCTGATCCGCGGCGCCGGGCTGCTGGGAGCGGGCTTCGCCGCGACAGCCGTCGGTACGACGGAAGCGGCGGCCACCCCGGCATCGGGCAGTGACCCCGACCTGGTCTACCTGGTCGGCGACCACCATGTGCACAGCCGCTACAGCCATGACGCGAAGTACGACTTCAGCCAACTTGCGCAGCGCGGCGCGCAGTTCGGGCTGGACTGGATGGCGTTCACCGAGCACAGCAACTTCGGCCACGCCGCCAAGGGCGCCGCGGC
Source organism: Kribbella sp. NPDC002412 (assembly GCF_053592935.1). Lineage (NCBI taxonomy): Bacteria > Bacillati > Actinomycetota > Actinomycetes > Propionibacteriales > Kribbellaceae > Kribbella > Kribbella sp. NPDC002412. The sequence goes on along the minus strand of NZ_JBSFBL010000025.1, from coordinate 108,872 downwards.
GGAGAACGCCGAGGTCCTGAAGGCCCGGGCCGAGAACCCGCGGATGCTGATCTTCCAGGGCCTCGAGTGGTACATCCCCGCTGCCGAGCACGGCACCGTCCTGGTCGCACCCGGCCCGAACAACGTGGCCTTGCTGCAGCAGTTCGAGCGCGAGTACGACGGCAAGCTGACCGGGCGCGCGGACAGCAACCCGGCGAACGAGCAGCACGCCGTCAAGGCCCTGCAGTGGCTCGCAGCCCAGAAGCGGAGCGGGTACGTCGACGACGTACTGGTGCTCGCCAACCACCCACTGCGGCTGGGCATCGACGCCCCCTACGAGCTGCGCGACTGGCGTGACACCGGCGTCTGCATCGGCATGGAGGGCGCACCCGGCTCGCAGGGCGACGCTGACCCGGCATGGGTCGCGTACCGCGGAGCGACCAACGCCCAGCGTGGTGAGTACGTCAACGCACCGAGCGCCAACAGCTTCCCGGGCTACCCGGCCGATGCCTACCGCACGTACGGCGGCTTCGACTGGGCGACGGCCACGGTCGGCGGTCTGTGGGACTCCCTGCTCGCCGAGGGCAGGCTGTTCTCGATCACGTCGAACAGCGACAACCACCGGACCATCTGGGACACCTGGAAGGACGGGGAGTTCCCGCCCGGCGAGAACTTCGACAGCCTCGGCTGGAAGCCGTCGCCGACGGACTCCGGTGTGCCGCAGCCGGGCAGCGACTTCTGGCCGGGACAGTTCAGTCGCACGCATGTGGGCGTGACGCGCTACGGCTACCTCGAGGTGATGGCCGCGCTGAGGGCCGGCCGGGTCTGGGTCGACCACGGTCAGCTGGTGGACGGCATCGACGTACGGCTCGCTCCGGTTGGCGCATCACAGCGTGGTGTGACGCTCGGCGGGCGCCTGCGGGTGCACCGGGGTCAGCGGCTGGAGCTGCGCGTCACGGTGACGACTGCGTCCCGGCCGAACTTCCACGGCGTCCTCCCGAAGCTGGCACATGTGGACGTGATTCGTGGCGTCGTGACCGGGCCGACGGCAGCCAGAGACAGCTGGAAGGCGCCGGACACCCGAGTGGTCGAGCAGGTCGACGTACGGCGGAAGTCCGGCACCTACACGCTGCGCATCCCGCTGGGTAAGGCAGAGCGGTCGCACTACGTCCGGGTGCGAGGCAGCGACGGCAAGCGGAACGGGCCCGGGTACCTGGGCAGCCGCATCGACCCGGCCGGGCCGATCCAGCACCCGACCAACGACGGCGACCCGTGGCTGGACACCTGGCTCTACACCAACCCGATCTTTATAGACGTGGTGTGACACTGGGGGTATGGCCGCCACCATCGCAGGACCGCTGGATCCGTTGAGGGACGGGTTGGCGCGGATGATCATGACGAAGGTGGCCGGGCCGAACCCGGCCGCTGAGCGGAGCCGCGTGCACAACACCCCGGGACCACGCTGGTTCGAGCCGGACCGGCCGATCCGCCGGGTGCATGGTGATGCCGCGATGTTCGCCGGCGGGCTCCGGGCATTGCTGCTGCAGTCGCTGCACCCACTGGCAATGGCCGCGGTGTCGGCGCACTCCGGCTACCGAGGCGATCCGTGGGGACGGCTGCGCCGTACCAGCTACTTCCTGGCGATCACGACGTACGGCGCGATCCCGGACGCCGAGGAGGCGATCGCACGGGTCCAGGGCGTCCACGAGCGGGTGCGTGGGACCAGTCCGGACGGTGTGAAGTACCGCGCGTCCGACCCGCATCTCCTGAAGTGGGTGCATGTCGCCGAGGTGGACAGCTTCCTGGCCGCCCACCAAACGTACGGCGCGCAGCCGCTCGACGCAGCCGAGCAGGACCTGTACGTCGAGGACGCGGCACTCGTCGCCCGCAAGCTCGGTGTGATCGACCCACCGACCACAGTGGCCGAGCTGCGCGACGTGCTGGACGCGTACCGCCCGGAGCTGCGAGGGACCACGGAGGCCCGTCAGGCGGCCCGCTTCATGCTGATTCACCCGCCGGTGCCGATGGTCGCGCGACCGGCGTACGGCGTCCTCACAGCGGCCGCGGTCGGCCTGCTGCCGTGGTGGACGCGGTGGCCGCTGCGGCTGCCGTACCTGCCCTTGGCCGAGGCAACCGTCGTCCGCGCGGCCGGCGAAGGGCTCACGCGGACGATTCGATGGGCACTGACGTCGCCCATCCTGGGGAATATCGAGGCTTAGCGGCCGACTCGCCGGTAAGTTGTTCTCGTGCCGCTGCGTCCGCATCGATCACTCCCGTTGGCCACGCCGGCGGGAGTTGAGGTGCTGACCCGGATCCTGACCCAGGGCCCGATCCCGCGGGTGGAGATCGCGCGCCGGACCGGGCTGTCCCAGGCGGCGGTCACGAAGGCGGTCGCGCCGCTCATCGAGGCCGGGTTCGTCACCGATCAACCGGCCACACCGGCGGAGGCGGACAGCCAGCTCGGCATCGGCCGCCCGGTCAGCCCGCTGACCGTGATCCGCAACAGCGTCTCGGTGATCGGGCTGAAGGTCACACCCACAGCGCTGATCGGCGTCACCACCGACTTCACCGCCGGGATCCTGACCGTGCAGCACCGGCCGCTCGACGACACCGCGCCGGAGAGCGTGATCGAACAGCTCGCGGTGCTGGCCAAGGAGCTGATGTCGGACGAGGTCGAGGCCGGTCCGCTGATCGGGATCGGCGTTGCGGTGTCCGGCGACGTCGACGCGCTGCATGGCGTGGTGCGGCACTCGCCGCTGATGGGCTGGCGGGACGTCTCGGTCGCCGACCTGCTCGGCCGGCGGCTCAAGGTCCCGATCCTGGTCACGAACGACGTCCGCGCGCTGACCGTGGCCGAGCAGTGGTTCGGGGTCGGGGTGGACGCCGACTCGTTCGCGGTCGTCACGATCGGGTCCGGGATCGGCTGCGGCCTCTACATCAACGGCGAGGTCGTGTCCGGGGCGTACGGCGTCTCCGGCGAGCTCGGCCACCTTCCGCTGGCCCCGGGTGAGCTGGTCTGCACCTGCGGACGGCGGGGCTGTGTGGAGACAGTTGCCTCGTCGGACGCGATCCTGACCCGGACGCGGGAGACGACCGGTCGGCCGGACCTCGATCTGGCCGGGGCGATCAAGCTCGCGCACGAGGGCGACGAGCATGCCCGGGAAGCATTCGACCGGGCCGGCGAGGTGATCGGCTCGGCCGTGTCCGCGATGGTCAACCTGGTCGGGCCGGAGCTGGTGGTGATCGCCGGCGAGGGCGTCGCCGAGTACGACCTGTACGAGGAGCGGATGCGGCGGGCGTTCGCCGAGCACGCGTTCGGCGCGGCCGGGGACTGCCGGCTGATGCTGCGCTCGCACACCTTCGACGACTGGGCCCGCGGCGCGGCCGCCACCGTGATCCGCTCCTACGTCCGGGGCGAGCCACCCTTGCAGCGCTGACAACGCTGAGGGGTTGGGCCCGCGAGCGAGTACACGGACCCAACCCCGTCGCGGGCGGTCAACTGCGGGCGGCGGCCAGGATCTTGCGCCAGACCTTCTTGTAGGACTCCAGGCCGTCGGCCGCGAGCGGGCCTGCCGGGCCCGCGGTGATGGACACGCGCTCCGGGATGGTGCCCCAGACCGGGATGCCTTCCTCGGCGTACTGCTGCATCGCGTCCTGGTAGCTGCGGGTGTACGTCCGGGCCGAGCAGATCACCAGGCCGACCGGGATGTGGTCCGGCACCAGGTCCAGCACCGCTTTCACCCGCGGTGTCTCGACGCCGCCGATCCGGGTCGGCAGCACCACGATCCGGGCCCGCTCGAGCGCCTTGTTCAGCAGCCGCTCGTGGGACGGCGGCATGTCCACGATGCCGATGCCTTCCGGCGGCACCTTGTCCAGAGCCTTGTTCAGCAGGCGCTCGGTCGGCGCCTCCGCGACCTCGACGCGGGCCAGGTGACTGTCCTCGGAGTCCCCGACCCAGTCGGCGGCGCTGCCTTGCGGATCGGCGTCGACCAGAGTGGATGTGCGACGGTTGGAAGATGCCAGCGCGGCCAAGTACACCGACGTGGTTGTCTTCCCGACCCCGCCCTTCAGTGCAGCTGTCACGATGATCATGGGACCGACGCTACCTGGTTTTGTCCGAAATCCGGCGTGTCGTCGGCGTTGCTCCGCCGATCTCGTGATAGTTGCCCCCGGCTCCGACCAAGTTGAAGGACGCTTCAGGCCGCCGGAATCCTTTCGGCCACCCCGCGCCTCTTACACCTGTCCCCGGCACCCGGCCGGGCCGGACCAGGAGGCCGTCATGACCGTCCCCATTGCCGTCGCCGTCGTTGCCGGAGTAGTGCTGCTGTGCACCTGCAGCTTCGTCGTGCTGCGTCGCCGGGGCCGGGCCCGTGGCTGACCCGGCCTGGCCCGACGACCGGCTGATCGTCGCCGCCCAGGACGGTGACGTCGACGCGCTCACCGCGTTGGTCGCCGGCTCGCACCCGACCGTACGGCGCTTCGCCCGGTCCCTGTGCGCCACCCCCGAGGATGCCGAGGACGCAGCCCAGGAGGCGCTGATCGTCCTGTACCGGAAGATCGGAATGCTCCGGGCCACCGGAGCCTTGGCGTCGTGGATGTTCCGCATCGTTCGCAACGAGTGCCTGCGGCGGGCGCGGCGGATGCTGCGGGACCATCCGCCGGTCCGGGACGTTGCCGTGCAGTCGGCGGAGGACGAAGTACTGCGAAGCCTGGAAGCGGGTGCGATTGCGGCAGTCATCGCGGCGCTGCCCGCGGACCAGCGCAGTGTGCTGATCATGCGCGACGTGCAGGGCTACAGCGGGCGGATGGTTGCCGACTCGCTCGGTCTCAGCTTGGCCGCGATGAAGTCCAGGCTGCACCGCGCCCGCGCGGCGGTCCGGGAGGCTTTGGACACCACCGGAGGACAGCCATGAACGACGGCTTCGCGAGCACATCGCTGCCTCGTCACCTGCTGCGCGGCGCCCTCGGCTTCGGCGGGCTGATCGGATCGGTCGCCCTCCTGCCCGTGGCCGGACCGATCAGCCTGCTGCTTCTGCCGGTCGGTGTCGTCGCGTTGCGCGGATGCCCGATGTGCTGGGCGATCGGCCTGGCCCAGACGATCTCACGCGGCAGGCTGCAGCGCGCCTGCGACGACGGCCAGTGCAGGCTGACCGTCGCCGCTCGCGAGTAGCGCAGTCAGACTGCCGGTCTGCGGATCACCTCGATCAGGGAGCTGAGGCCGTCCGGCCCGTGGCCGGCCGCGTCGGCGCGGGCGAACAGCGCAGCCACCGCGCGCGGCACGCCCGCGTCGAGGCCGAGCTCTTCGAACGCCTGCACGACGTGTTCGGCGCCGACTGCCTGCATGTGCAGGTTGTTCTCGCCGCCTGGGTACTCACCCTTCTCGAGCTCCGCGGTGAGGATGCGGAGGAAACCCATCGGCCCGTCCTCGGCCAGGTCGCGCAGCATGGTCTCGGCGTACGGCCGGACCTGCTCGGCGCCACCGACCAGCGCGGTCGAGTAGAAGTAGCTGACCAGCGTGCTCCAGAAGATGTTGAGCATGGCCTGGTAGTAGAGCATCGCCAGCCCGGGGTCGGTGCCCATGTGGTCGGCCCGGCCCAGCATCTCGAGCGTCTCCCGGTGCGCGTCGACCGGCTCCGACGGGCCGCTGTAGAAGACGTACGCGCCCGGCCGGCCGATGCCCGGCGGCGGGACCATGATGCCGCCCGTCACGAGCGTGCCGCCGCGCTCGGCGACGGACTTGCTCGCCGACCGCAGCCGCTCCGGGCTGTCCGAGCTGAGGTTGACCAGCACCTTCCCGGTGAGGTCCACACCGTCCAGGGACTGGTCCATCGCGGTGTAGTCGACCTGGCTGATCACCACCAGGTTGCTCGCGGCCACCGCTTCCGCCGCGGTCGCCGCCTCCACCGCACCGGCCGCGACCAGCTTGGCGGCCTTGCCCGCGGTCCGGTTCCAGACGGTGGTCGGGTGGCCGGCGGCGAGGAAGACCTCGGCCATGGTGGATCCCATCGCGCCGAGGCCGATCACTGTGACTGCTTCTCGAGAACTCATGCGCCGATCGTGCGCAACCGCGCTACGGGTTTACTACGGTTATGTACTTCGGCGTGCTGGGACCCCTGGTGGTCCGGACGGATGCCGGTGCGCCGGTCGCCGTACCCGACACCAAGGTCCGCACGCTGCTGCTCGACCTGCTGGCCCATCGCGGGCAGCCGGTGTCGGCGGACCGCCTGATCGAGGACCTCTGGGGTGACCGCCCGCCGCGCAACGCCACCGGGACGCTGCAGGCCCGGATCTCCCAGCTCCGTACGGCGCTCGACCGAGCCGAACCGGGCAGCCGCGCCCTCGTCGCCCATGGCCCGGCCGGCTACACCCTGACCGCGGAGGTTGTCGACAGCAACATCTTCGAGGAGCTCGTCGCCGCCGGCCGGCTCCGCGCGGCACTCGACCTCTGGCGCGGTCCCGCGTACGCCGACGTGCCCGACCACGAGTTCGCCCGCGCCACCCGCGACCGCCTCGAAGAGCTCCGCCTCTCCGCGACCGAGGACCTCCTCGAGCAGACCGACGACCCCATCGCCGAGCTCACCGAGCTGGTCAGCCGCCACCCACTCCGTGAGCGGCTCCGCGCCATCTACCTTCGGGCTCTCTACCGGGCAGGACGACAGGACGACGCACTGCGCTCTTACGCCGACCTGCGCGAGCAGCTGGCTGAGGAGCTCGGCGCCGATCCCGGACCCGAGCTGATCGAGCTGCACGCCGCGATGCTGCGCCACGACCCGTCCCTGCAGCCGTCCAGACTTCCCGCCCCACTCAACGACCTGATCGGCCGCGACGAAGCGGTCGAGAACGCGACTGCACTGCTCCGGCGGCACCGCCTGCTCACCTTCGTAGGACCAGGAGGTGTCGGTAAGACCCGGCTTGCGCTGGAACTCGGTCGAAACCACCTCGGCGAGACCCGCTTGGTGGAACTCGCTCCACTTCGCCAGGACGACGTGCTGGACGCGCTGGCAACTGCAGTAGGTCTCCGGGACGAGTCGAACGACCTGCTGTCCCGCCTGATCGAGTCGCTCGGGGCGAGACCGGTCCTACTGATTCTCGACAACTGCGAGCATCTGGACGTCGCAGACCTCGTGCAGCGGCTGCTGAGCGGCATACCGGGTCTGCGCATCCTTGCGACCAGCCGGGAGCCGCTGGGGCTTCCCGGTGAGCGCGTCCTGGATGTCGAGCCGCTGGAGCTGCAGTCGGCGGCCGACCTGTTCACGGCGCGCGCTGGGGTCGAGGACTCGGAGGCGGTCAGAGCGATCTGCCGGCGGCTGGACGGCATACCGCTCGCGTTGGAGCTTGCGGCGACGCGCGTACGGGCGCTCGGTGTGCAAGGACTGGCGGCCCGATTGGACGATCGCTTCCGGCTGCTGTCCGGTGGTCGCGGCGTACCTGAGCGGCAACGGACGCTGCGGGCAACGATCGACTGGAGTTGGGACCTGCTGGACGACAACGAGCGCGTCATGCTGCGCCGACTGGCCGTGCACGCGGGCACCTTCTCGTTGGAGGCGGCTACTGCGGTCAGCCAGCAGGATGTGCTGCTGCCCCTTGTCGACAAATCTCTAGTGGTCGCGAGTGCCGGCCGCTACAGGCTGCTGGAGTCGGTCGCGGCCTACAGCCTCGAGCGACTCACGGAAGCCGGTGAGGTTGAGGCGACCAGGCAACGTCATGCCGAGTACTACCTCCAGCTGGCCCAACGCGCCGAGCTGCGCGGACCAGAACAACGCGACTGGCTCCATCGTCTGGACCTGGAGGCAGCCAACTTCCGGGCCGCCCTGGACGCAGCACCATCACTGAAGCTCGTCAACGCACTCGCTTGGTACTGGTACCTCCGCGGCCGACTGGGTGAGGCAAGACGGTCCATCGCGGCGGCACTCGCCGTACCCGGTCAGGACCCGGTGGACCGAGCGACTGCGACCGTCTGGCAAGTCGGGATGACCGCGACCGATGCCAAGGGCTCCAATCTCGCCGCAGCCGCCGACGATGCGCTGGCGCTGGCCGGCAACGATCCGCACGCGTTGTGGTTCCTGACCACGACGCAGTGGGCGTACGGCGATGCCGCCGTACTGATGCCGCGCATCGACCAGGCCATCGAGGCGTTCACCAAGCAGGGCGACCGGTGGGGACTGGCCGCCGCGCTCAGCACGCGGGCGCAGCTCAACATCGTGCACGCGGACCTCAACGCGATGGTGCGAGACGGTCGTCGCAGCCTGGAGCTCTTCGACGAGCTCGGCGACGCGTGGGGCCGGCTGCAGGCGACGTACTCGTTGATCGTGGCCGCGGAGATCAGCGGCGACTACCCGACGGCCGAGGGCTACCTGACGGACGCTGTGCAGCAGGCGGAGGAGCTCGGCCTGTGGACGGAGGTGTCCTTCCGGACCTCCGGGCTCGGCCGGATCGCCTACCTGACCGGGGACTACGACCGCGCCGACGCGCTGCACGAGCGGGCGCGGCGGCTGGCCGTCGAGCAGTCCAACAGGTCAGCCGAGGAGTACGCCGAGGTCGGCCTCGGACTGTCCGCGCGCCGCCAGGGCCGGCTCGACGAGGCCGAGGCCCGCTTCACCAAGTGGCTCGACTGGCTCACCCAGGTCGGCGGCACCCCGGGCATCGCCTTCGTCCTCGCCCAGCTCGGCTTCATCGCCGAGCAACGCGGCGACTTCACGAAGGCACAAGCCCTCCACCAGCGCGGTTACGAGGCGGCTGTGCAGGTCGGCGACGAGCGAGCGATCGCGCTCGCTCTGGAGGGCCTGGCGGGCGCGGCCGACGATGCCGGCCGCGCCGTACAACTGCTGGCCGAGGCCGAAGCGCTGCGGGCCAAGGTGGGGGCGCCGCTCCCGCCGGCCGAGCGCTTCGACGTCGAGCGGATTACTTCCCGAGCCAGGCGTCGACCTTCGACTGGTTCTCCTTGACCCACTTCTCCGCGGCCGCGTCCGGGGTCAGCTTGTCGACGGCGATCGACCGGGCCACCGCGTTCTGGTCGTCGTTGGTCCACTGGAAGTTCTTCACCAGGTCGTACGCCGGGCTGCCCGAGTCGGCGAACTTCTTCGACACGATCTTGTCCAGGTCGTACGGCGGGTAGTCGCAGGCGACCTTGGCCGGGTCCGCGTCGCACCCGGCCTGGTAGGCGGGCAGGTTGACCTTGACCAGCTTCATCTCGTTGAAGAACCACTGCGGCTCGTAGAAGTAGGCGAGCAGCGGCTTCTTGTTCTTCTCGGCGTCCCGGAAGGCCTGGATCAGCGCGGTCTCGCTGCCGCTCTGCACCACCTTGTAGTTCAGTTTCAGGTTCTTCACCAGCGCCTCGTCGTTGGTCACGTACGACGGGTCGCCGTCCAGCAGCTGGCCCTTGCCGCCGGACTCCGACGTCTTGAACAGGGCGGCGTACTTGTTCAGGTTCTGCCAGTCGGTGATGTCCGGGTGCTGCTGCGCCATCCACGGCGGCACGTACCAGCCGATCACGCCCTTGACGCCGGTGGAGCCGGCCTCGACCGCGACCTTCTGCTCCTCGATGTACTTCTTCTTCAGGTCCTCGTGACCCCAGTTCTCCAGCACGGCGTCCACCTCGCCGGTGCCGAAGCCCTGCCAGGAGATCTCCTCCTTGAGGTTCTTCTTCACCACCTTGCAGCCGAGGTCCTTGGTCGCGATGTAGGCCACCACGGCCGCGTTCGCCTCGTACCCGACCCACGGGCTGACGGCCAGGTTGAAGGTGCCGCACTCCTTCCCGTCGTCGGCGGCCGGCTGCTGCGAGCCGACCTTCTCGCCACCGCACCCGGCCAGCGCGAGTGCCACGGCCGTCAGAACGCCGGCGTACCGGAGCTTCTTCACCGCTTATCTCCTCTACTTTGGAAACTTTGGGTACGGCGGGCCGCCGCCTGCGTCACCCGGTCGAGCAGTACTCCGAGGAGGACGATAGCCAGTCCGGCGGCCAGCCCCTTGCCGTACAGCTCGCTCTGCGCGAAGCCCGCGGCCACGTCGTACCCGAGCGCGCCCGCGCCGACCAGGCCGCCGACGACCACCATCGACAGCACGTAGATCAGGCCCTGGTTGACCGCCAGCGTGATCGCGCGCCGGGCGACCGGCAGCTGCACCTTGCTGATCACCTGCCAGCTGCTCGACCCGACCGAGTTCGCCGCCTCCACGGTCGCCACCGGCACCGCCTTGATGCCGTCCGCAACGATCTTGGTGGTGACGGGTACGGCGAACACGACGGCGGCCGCGATCGCGGTGAACCGGCTGGTGCCGAACAACGCCAGGAACGGCACCAGGTACACGAACGGCGGCATCGTCTGCCCCGCGTCCAGCACCGGCCGGATCCAGGTGTCGACCCGATGGTTGCGTCCGGCCCACACCCCGAGCGCGAGCCCGACCGCGACCACCACGACCGTCGCGAGCAGAGTCGACGCAAGCGTGACCATCGCGTCGTGCCAGACCCCGGTCGCGACCAGCAACAACAGGCAGACCGTGGCAGGGAGGGCTCCACGCCAGCTCCCGAGTACGGCGGCCAGCGCGACGACGACCGCGGCGACGAGCCACCAGGGTGAGCCGGTCAGCAACGCCTCCAGCGGGTTCAGCAACCCGGTGGTGACTGCGTCGCGGACGCCGTACGTGAACCCGCCGAAGGTGTCCTGCACCCAAGCGGTCGCGTCCGACGTGATCACCGCGATCCGCGAGCCGATGTTGACGGACGTCGGGAACTCGGCCGCCCACACGTAGGTCCGGGAGAACCAGACCGCGATCAGGACACCGACCGCTCCCGCGCCGAGCAGGACCTTCCGGCGGACGCTCGCCGTACGCCACGGCCGGTCGCCGGCCGCGGTGGTGACCCGGTCGAGCACGATCGCGATCACGACGATCGCCAGGCCGGCGTTGAACGCGACTCCGACGTCCAGGGTCTGCAGGGCCTTCAGGACGGTCTGGCCGAGGCCGGGCGCGTCGATCAGGGCGGCCACGGTCACCATCGACAGCGCGGCCATGATGGTCTGGTTGATGCCGACGACGACCGTGCTGCGGGACATCGGCAGCAGCACCTTGGTCAGCGTCTGGCCCCGGGTCGACCCGAGCGACCGGGCCGCCTCGACGCTCTCCGCCGGGACGGACCGGATCGCGTGCGCAGTCAGCCGGACCGCCGGCGGCGCCGCGTAGATCAGAGTCGCGATCGTGGCCGCGGCCGGGCCGATCGCGAAGAACAGCGTCAGCGGCGCGAGGTAGACGAACGTCGGCAGCGTCTGCATCAGGTCGAGCACGAGCGTCGCGACCTTGAAGGCCCGGTTCGACAACCCGGCCCAGATCCCCAACGGGATCGCGACCAGCAGGGACAGCAGCACGGCCGCGATCGTCAGCGCGAGCGTGTCCATGCTCTCCTGCCACAACCCCTGCAGCCCGACGAACCCGAGTCCGCCGGCGGTCAGCAGCGCGACCTTCCAGTTGCCGAACGCCCACGCGAGGTACGCCGACACCGCGACCACCCCGAGCCAGCCGATGACCGGGACGGGCCGTCCGTACGACGCCTGCGAGAGGACGTTCTGCAGCAGCACGACGAACTGGTCGACGACCACCCGGATCCCGTCGAAGACCGGGTTGCCCTGCCCGATGTCGTCACGGTGCTCGGTCAGCCAGCGGTGGAACGCGGTCGTCTCCTGACCGCCGAGGGCGAGCGTGTCGATCCCGCGGAGCACGAAGTACGCCGCGACCCAGACGACGAGCAGGACGCCGACGATCACGCTGCGCCGTGGTCGCCGTACCTCGATCTCGACCGAGCCGGTGATCGACGCCATCAGTTCGTGTCCGCGACGACCGCGAGGATTTCCTCGTCGCCGATCACACCGAGCAGCGTGCCGTTCGAGACCACCTTCACCGGGCGGTCCGCCTCCAGCACCAGCCGGGTCGCCTCCCGGACCAGCACGTCCGGACCGAGCTCGGGCCCGTCCAGCGGCTCCTCCGGCCGCGGCGTGCGGACGATCCAGCGCAGGGTCAGCACGTCGGCCCGCGGCACATCGCGGACGAAGTCGCGCACGTAGTCGTCGGCCGGTGCCCCGACCAGCTCGTCGCCGGTGCCGAGCTGGACCGCGCCGCCGTCACGCATCAGCAGGATCCGATCACCCAGACGCAGCGCCTCGGCCAGGTCGTGGGTGATGAACACCATCGTCTTGCCGACCTCGCGGTGCAGCCGGACAACCTCGTTCTGCATCTCGCGCCGGATCAGCGGGTCGAGCGCGGAGAACGGCTCGTCGAACAGCAGCACGTCCGGGTCGTTGGCGAGCGCTCGCGCCAGACCGACCCGCTGCTGCATGCCGCCGGACAGTTGCTCGGGGTAGAGGTGCTCGTTACCGGCCAGGCCGACCAGGTCGATCACTTCCTGGGCACGGCGGCGGCGATCGGGCTTGCTCTCGCCGCGGATCTCCAGGCCGTAGGAGACGTTGTCGATCACCTTGCGGTGCGGGAGCAGGCCGAAGTGCTGGAACACCATCGAGAACTTGCTCCGGCGCAGCGCCCGCAGCCGCTTCTCGTCGGCGGCGCGCAGGTCCTCGCCCTCGAAGATCAGGCTGCCGGCGGTCGGTTCGATCAAACGCGTGAGACAGCGGACCAGGGTGGACTTGCCGGAGCCGGACAGGCCCATCACGACGAACACCTCGCCGGGCGCGACGTCGAAGCTGAGGTCGCGGACGGCCGCCGTACAGCCGGTTCTGGCGTAGAGAGCGGAACGGTCCAGGGCGGCGAGGTCGGGCCGGTGCGGCACCCGCTGCGCCTTCGGGCCGAACACCTTCCACAGCCCCTGGATCGACAACAGCGCGTTGCTGTCCTGCACCTCGGGATACTCGAGCTGAGCGGTCACAGGTTCACCCTCGCATCCCCGCAAGCGGAATCATCGTGAACCGCGACTGTATCCAACCCGCAGGCCCCCGGTGCGGCCGCGGGTGTCTGTTCCGTCAGGAAAGCCCCCAGTAGCCGCGAGACTGGAACGACGCCGCACGCGAGGAGGATGCCCATGCCTGACGTTCCCGCCGAGGATCCGGCCGCCGTGCCTGCACCACCCGCCGTGCGGGCGCAGATCCTGTCCACCGAGCACTGGAGCCTGCTGGCCACCCGCAGCCTGGCCTGGAGCGAGAGCTTCAGCCGCGCGAGCTGGTTCGTCACCGTGGTGTCGGCTGCGGTCGTCGCACTGGCTCTGGTGGCGCAGAGCACCGACTTCGGCGTCGGCTTCCGGGTGTTCGCGCTGCTGATCGTCCCGTTGCTGGTGGTGATCGGGCTGGCCACGGTGATCAGGCTGGTGCAGCTGAACAGCGAGGACGTCGAGCTGGTGGTCGGGATGAACAAGCTGCGACGCGGCTACCTCGACATCGCGCCCGAGCTCGAGCACTACTTCATCACCGGGCATGGCGAGGACGTCGCCGGAATCATGCGGACGTACGGCTCCCGGCGGACGCGGATCCCGGCCACGCAGTACCTGTCGAGCATCGCGCTGCTCGTCGCCGTGATCGTCGCGGCCCTGGTCGGCGCGCTGGCCGGCCTCGTCGCCGATGCGTTCGAGGCCGGCCTCACGGTGTCCGTCGTGATCGGGATCGTCGCCGGGGTCGCCGCCCTCGCGACCATCGTCCTGCTCGTCGTCCGCTACGTCCGCCGGACCTGGGTCGGGCGGCCCTAGGGCTGGTACGGCGGAGCCTCGCCCCAACCCCAGTGCGGAACAGGTGCCTGCGGTGGCGGCGTGGCGCCGGGCTGGGAGTTGGCGAGGGCGATCCGCGTGCCCCACTCGACGTACGCGACGAAGGCGGACCGGAACTCGGGGTCGTCGGGCAGGCCGGCCGGGTCGGCACTGGCGGCGATCAAGGCGGCCCAGCGCGAGCGCTGCTCCTCGGTGAGGCCGAGGTTGAGGTGGTGCTTCAGCATCGCCGGGTAGCCGCCGAGCTCGTCGGTGTAGCGGCTGTGCCCGCGGAAGACCTCGCCGAGCCAGATCGCCACGTGCTCCCGGTGGTTCTCACTCATGTGCGCGAACACCGGCGCCAGCAGCGGGTCGGCCAGGACCTTGTCGTAGAACACCTCGGTCAGGCGGCGCAGGGCCGCGTGTCCGCCGGCCCACTCGTACAGCGTCGGAGTCGTCATGTAATTATGTAATCAGATCCGGAGGGCATCGGCGATGGTTCGCAGCACCGGGTTCATCGCGGTCTCGTCGTCCTCGATGTCCCAGAGCACGTTCTGCAGGATCCGGCCCGCGGTCCAGCCGAGCGCCCGGTCGCGGTCGATCCCCGTCACCTCGAGCATCAGGTCGAACCGGTCTTGGATCGCTTGCTCCAGCTGGCCGGTCGCGACCAGGTCGTCCCACCGGTTCCACAGCACCGGGAAGACCTCGAACCCCGGGTCGCCGGCGAGTGGCTTCGGGTCGATCACCAGCCACGGCTGCCGCTGCGCGGCCATCACGTTGTAGTAGTGCAGGTCCCAGTGCAGCAGCCGGTCACCGGACTCCGGCAGCAACTCGGTCACCTGTGCGACGAATCGCCGTACCAGCTGTCGCTCGGCCGAGTCGCTCAGCAGCGGGATCAGGGCCGGCGCGTCCTCGACCATCTGGTGCGCGACGTCCGCCAGCCGACGGACTCCGGGCGGCGCGGGCACTGCGCTCAGCCGGGTCAGCAGCTCGGCCAGGATCCGGGTCGCCTCGACGTGGTCGGGAACGTCGTCGAGGGTCCGCGGCTCGAGTCGCTCGAGCAGGAGGGTCGACGTCGTCGGGTCGTCCTCGAGCACCTCGACGACGTCGTCGCGGCTCCAGGTCCGCAGCGCGAGCGCCTCACTCTCGCTCTCGTCGTTGACCGGCTGGAGCTTGAGCACCGCCTCGGCGCCGTCCGGCCGTACGACGGGCAGGATCAGCGAGGCCTCGCCGTTCAGCGGCGGCCCGGTGACCGTCAACTGCCACCGATCCACGTACTCCGCCGCGGCAGCCGGCAACCCGGCCAGCCACTCGGGCGACGTCCTGCCGTGGTTCTTCACCAGCTTCGCGGGAATCTCGATCATCACGTGCACAGTAGGTGCTCCGGAGCAGATCTGCTTAGGTTTTCCCTTGACGTCCTCCCCGCCCCGAAGTGCGAGGATTTCAACTACTACGCGGAGGTAGCGTGTTGAGGTACACGCTTCGGCGAGACCCGCGAGGGTGTCTCTCGGCGTGCGCTGACGGCCCGTCCGGCCGCGATGTTGACTGCCGCGTTCACGTCCGCGTTCGCCTGGTGTCCGCAGGTCACGCACCGAAAGACCGCTTGGCTCTCACGGTTTGCCGGTGCGCAGTGCCCGCAGACGCTGCAGGTTTGCGATGTGTACGCAGGATTCACTTTCTCCACCCGTCCCACAGCCTTCTCCTCAAGGCGCCGGACGAGCAGTCCCCAGCCGCTGGCGAGGATGCCGCGGTTGAGCCCGGCTTTGGCCCGGCGACGGTTCGGCAGGTAGGAGCCGGGCCGGTCTGGGTCGGGCTTCGGTTTCGGTCGCCTGGTCATCCGGCCGACCCGCAGGTCCTCCACCCGAATCACGTCGAACCGACGCGCGAGCTCGGTGCTCGTCTTCTCCACCCAGTCCTTGCGACGGTCGCGGGCACGAGCGTGCAGTTTGGCCATCGCAGCCTTGACTCGCTCGCGCCGTTTGGAGCCGCGACGGCAGCGGGACAGGCGGCGTTGCAGGTTCTGCAGCCGTGCCTGCTCGATCTCCGACAGACCGGGACAGGTCCGAAGCTCACCAGTGGACAGCGCGGCCGACACGGTGACGCCGCGGTCGACGCCGACGACCTCACCATTGCTTGGACTGGGTACCGGGGGCGGGGCTGCCGCAAACGCGATGTGCCAGCGCCCGACCCGGTCGCGAGTGATGCGATACGACTTCGCCGCAGGAACGGCGCGGGACAGCCGGATCCGCACCCAGCCGACCTTGGGCACCAGCACCTGCGCCCACTTCCGGCTCAGTCCCGTGACACGTGCGGCCTGGCTACCGACGACGCGGAACCCTTCATGCACTCCAGCTTTGCGCCAGGTCGGACGTCCGTGCGTGCCCGCGTAGAAGCTCTTCGCCGCCTGGCGAAAGTCACGCAGTGCCTGCTGCTGCACCGTCTGCGACCCCGCCCGCAACCAGTCGAACTCGGCTCGCGCCGCGGTCAGTTGCCGGCACTGCTCCGCGTAGGTCGGCGTCGCGCCTTTGTCGCGGGACCACATCGACCACTGCTCAAGAGCCAGGTTCCACACGTACCGAGCGTGCGCGCACTGCCCCAGAAGCACGGCCTGCTGCGCGTATGTCGGATACAGCCGGAACCTGGACATGCCACTAGCCAATCAGCCAGAACCGACAATCCCTGTCCTCGAAAGGAGGCCGTCGCACGGTTGCCCTCACGTCGAAGGATGGAGCACCCGGCGACAAGCACAAGTGAACGAGATGGAGACTAGGGACCGGCGGGTGCAGCGGGTTGTGGTGGGCATCTATCTGGGGATTCCGGTGGTGCTGCTGGGGGTCGGGGCCTGGATCAGTACGGCGGGGTCGCCGGCGGTGTGGATCGGTTGTGTGGTGCCGGCCGGGATGCTGGTGCTCGGGTGGGTGCTGCGCCGGCGGCATCGGTACCAGCCGCGGTGGTGGGCCGGGATCGGTGGGCTGTTCGGCGCGGTCGGCGGGTTGTTCGTGACGCTGTTCCCGTTGGCGGTCGGGGTGTGGTGGCCGGTCTTCCTGGCGCTGCCTGCGTTGCTGGCGGGGATCGTGGCCGGTGCTGCGCTGGGCCGGTACGCCGATCGCGTTCTGCTGGTGCCCGTCGTACCTGAGCTGGCGGAGACGCCGTACGAGCTGATCTTCCGGCTGCGCGGGTTGCAGCTGACCGCGGTGCTGCTCGGCGCGGACAGCTTCACGATCCAGAGCCGGCCGGTCCTGCGGTCGCAGAAGATGGAAGACCTCGGCAAGACCTACCCGTTGAGCAGCATCACCGGCGTCTTCGAGGTCGCACTCAGCGGCGTGGAGCGCCTCAAGTTCCCGATCCCGCTGCCGCACCCACCCGTGGTCACCGAGGGCCCCGCCGTCATCCTGCAGGCCTCCGGCGACGACTGGGTCCTCCCCACCAACCAGGCGACCACGCTGATCGACCTCCTCAACCGTCGCAGGTCCACCGCATAGCCAGCCCCCACCCAATATCCGTGTACTGCGCCCCCGGGAACACGTCGTCGTACAACTCCCGGAACTGCGCGCGAGACAAGTACCGATCACTCGCCAGGTGGTCGAGCCACGGCCGGCTATGCCAAAACCGAAACTCGAACCAAGCATCCCGCCACCCCAACTCGGCCACGCGCCGCGGAAACCCACGCCACGCGCCGATCACGTACAGCACCCGCGGCGGCGTCGGGTAGAGATCGCACACGTTGTCCACCACCGCGACCGTCCCACCCGGTCGCACCAACGACTTGAGGTGCTCGAGCCCACCCCGGTAGTCCGGCAGGTGATGCATCATCGTGTGGCTGTACACGAGGTCAAACCCCCGCTCCGCCACCGCAAACACATCCGCGACCCGGTACTCGACATTTCCCCGCGCCCGCTTGGCCTGCGCGATCTCGATCATCGGCGTACTGAGATCCACCCCGAGCACCCGATCAAACTGCTCAGCCAACCGCACCGCGGCATGCCCCGACCCACACCCCGCATCCAAAGCCCGCCCACCCCGCAACCCCAGCCCAGCCACCCACTCGGAGTTCTGCCCGGGCTGCAGGGATATAAAGCGGTCGTAGCCGGCAGCAAAGCGATCGAATGACGCAGGATCAACCATGGCCGGTACGACGCGGCGAACGCCGTACTGGTTGAGATCTTTGCACCGGATGGACCGGGTGCCACGCTGCAAAGATGTGGGCAAGACGAGTACTGGCGACGCTCATGACAGCGTCAGTGGTGGGGGTCCAACTCGTCGGCGCACCTGCGGCGCAGGCGGCTCCGGATCCCTTGCTCCAAGTGACGGACGTGACGCTCGGCCCGGTTTCGGTCGCCGTGTCCGGTCTCAACACGGTGCCGGTTCGGATCACGGTGACGGGCGGTTACGCCTCCACGGACCCGAACGACGCGAACATTCCTCTGGTGGTTCATCTCGAGCGGACCGGCGGCACCGGCCGGCTGGCGCGGATGATCTCGACCGACCTGCCGCGGGTCGCCGGCACCACCCAGGACGGTGTGTGGGCCGGGCCGGTCAACGTCCCGTCCACGGCGCATGGCGTGTTCAAGGTGACGGGTGTGGAAGCCGGCGCTTTCTTCCCGGTCCCCGACATGACCGATCCGACGCCGTTCGACGGGCCGACGCTGTCGGTCACCGGGTCCCACCTGCCGAGGCTCACCGCGAAGGTGAATCCACCGGTCGTGCCGTTCGGATCCGGATTCTCGATCACCTGGGCGGTGACGGACTCGGCGACCGGCAAGCCCTACGGGACCAGCATCGCCGTACTGCTGGCCAGTGACGCCGGGTGCCTGGAAGCCTTCGGCCCGAACACGCTGCGGACCAGCACGAGCGGCCTGCTCACCAAGGCCTATCCCGCATCGGCAGCCGTCGACAACCAGTGTCTCCTGATCCGGAACGGGCCGTTCAACATCGCCGGCCTGGGCCTCATCGTCGCCCGGCCTGGGATCGTCTCGGCGGTGCCGTCCGCGACCAGCGCCCCGGTCGGCACGATCGTTCCGGTCAACGGCAACGTGCTCGGCCCGCCGGTCGGGTGCCTTGTGCTCCTGCAACGTCTGACGGGCGCGACCCAGTGGCGTGGGGTCAGCACCGGAAGCGTCCGGCAGAGCGGCCGGTTCACCGTGCCCGCCCAACCGGCGTACCAGGGGTTGATCCCGTACCGGGTCTACTTCGCGACCTGCGGCAGGTACCAGACCGGAGTGAGTCGGACGTTCTACATTCGCGGTCTGTGAGCGCGCGTCAGGAGGCCGAGGCCTCCCGCTCCTTGCGGGCGGTCTCGGCCTTTTCGGCCTGCCAGCCGTCTTCGTTCTTGCCCAGGCGCCAGTAGCCGGAGAGGGAGACGCGGTCGCGGGGGAGGGCGCGGTCGGTGAAGAGGTTCTTGCGGATGCGGAAGACGAAGCCGGCTTCGCCGTGGACGAAGATCTGGGGCTCACCGGGCGGGAAGTCGAGCGCCTCTACCGCCGCGACCAACGCGTCACCGCGGCCCGAGGAGCTGCCGGCGCGGTGGAACCAGGACACGTCCAGGTCGCCGGATCCGCTGAACTTCTGCTCCTCGGTCTCGTCCTCCACCTCGAGCAGGACGGTCGCCCGGGCACCCGGCGGCAACTGCTCGACCGCGGCGCCGATCGCCGGCAGCGCGCTCTCGTCGCCCACCAGCAGGTGCCAGTCGGCCGCGGCGTCCGGCGCGTACGCGCCACCCGGGCCGTTGAACCACAGCACGTCACCCGGCTGCGCCGCCGCGGCCCAGGGCCCGGCCACGCCCTCGTCGCCGTGGTGGACGAAGTCGATGGTCAGCTCGCGGCTGTCCTCGTCCCAGTTGCGCACAGTGTAGGTCCGCATCGTCGGCCACTGCTCGGACGGGTACGTCTCCCGGATCACGCCCATGTCCAGCGGCTCCGGGTACTCGACGCCCGGCTTGCCGAACAGCAGCTTCACGTAGTGGTCGGTGAAGCCGTTGTCCACGAAGTCGTCGGAGCCGAGCACGACCCGGATCATGTGCGGGGTGATCCGCTCGGTACGGCGGACGACCGCGCGCTTGCAGACGCGGTTGCGGCGAGGTGCGGGGCTGGTCACGGGACCACGGTCCTCTCGGAGTACGGCGGGCGGCCCGGTCAAGGCCAGCAAGTTAGGACTACCTAACTCAGGCTAGCTCACCTGTCCCAGGCCGCCGTACCGTCGTCTCAGAGACCGCGGATGTAGAACGCCTTGCTCACCGCGGACTGGAAGTTCTGGCAGGCCGGGAAGTACACCCGGTACGGGATGAGTCCCTTGTACGCCGGCTGCGCGTTGACCGTGAACCGGCCGCTCAGCCGGACCGCGTTCGAGCTCACCGATCGCCACTGCGTCGCGCCGTACAGCCGCTGCAGCCAGACCTTGCAGTTCGCCGGACCGCCACCGACCGAGCCGTTGACCGGTACGACGGTCCCGACCGGAGCGCTCGCCTTCGACGGAGCCGCCGTCACGTACGTCGACCGCGCCACTCCGAGCCCCTTCCCGGTGATGTCGGTCGGCTTGCCGGTGATCCGCAAGCAGTTGACCCACGAAGCGTCGGCTGCCGTGTAAGCCTTGGTCACGATCCCGTCCGTCCCCGTCCGGACGACGTCACCGCCGGCGTCCTCCGCGCACCCGTTGTCGATCGCCAGCAGCACGGTGATCCGGGTCCCGTACGGCCTGCCGGTCGCGGAGTCCGTGACCGCCCAGCGGATCGAGTACGGCGACCCGAGCGGCACGATCCGCGGCGACACCGCGGCGGTGATCTTCGGCAGGTGGAAACCGCTGACAGCCAGCGCCGGACCGTCGTACGGCGTCGGCTCGCTGAAGTCACCGGGGAAGGGGTACTGACCGAACTGCACACCGGTGACCTTGAACGTCCCGTTCGCGGTCGACGGCACGTACACCGGCCCCTCCCAGACACCGTCCGCCACTGTGCCGGACTTCAGCGGGAGGAGGCTCGACCACAGGGTCCGCGGCCACGCCGTACCGCCCTGGCGCTCGAGGATGACGAAGAGCGTGGTGCTGCCGCCCGTCTCCCCGGTGTACTTCGCTTTGACCGTCAGCTTCACCGGCGCGAGATTGAGCCCGGACACCGCGACCGTCGGACTGCCCAGGTCGACATCCGTGATCGCCAGCGCCGGATCCGGCGCCGCCTGCGCGGCCGGCATCGCGGTCAGCAACAGCCCCACCAACGGCGCTGCGAACAGCGCCGCCATCACTCGTCTGATCACAGTCGGCTCACGTCCCTCGGATGTAGAAGACCTTGCTCAGGCCTGCCTGGTAGCGATGACAGGTCGGGAAGTACACGCGGTAAGGAATCAGCCCCCGGTACGCCGGCTGCGCGGTCACCGTGAACCGCCCACTCTGCCGTACGCTCCCCGAACTGACCCCGCGCCACTGCGTAGCGCCGTACAGCCGCTGCAGGACCACTGGACACCCGTGCGGTCCACCGAGCACGCCGCCGTTGACCGGCACGAGCGCGCCGACCGGCGCGCTCGTCTTCGACGGCGCCGCCGACACGATCCCGGGCCGGGCCACGAACAGCCCGAGGCCGTTGATGTCGAACGGCTTGCCGCTCAGCCGCAGGCAGTTGAGCGCGTCGGCCCAGCCGGCCTGGTACGACCGGGTCACGAGCCCGTTCGTGTCGGTGCGGCCGAGGTAGCCGCCGACGTACTCCGCGCACTCGTTGTCGACGCCGAGCAGCACCGGGATCCGGGTCCCGTACGGCTTACCGGTCGCTGAGTCGATGACCGCCCAGCGGATCGAGTACGGCGACCCGAACGGCACCGCCTTGGGAGTCACGGACGCGGTGATCTTCGGCAGGTGGTACCCGGCCACGGTCACCGTCGGGCCGGCGAACGGCGTCGGATCGAGCGGACCGGGAGGCACGTACCCGAAGGGCATCGCGTACACACCGGTGACCTTGAAGGTGCCGTTCGCGGTCGACGGCACGTTCAGCGGCCCTTGCCAGACGCCGTTCTGCGTCGTGCCCGAGATGCGCTTGAGGTCGGTCGAGAACAGGTACCGCAGCGGACCGGTCCCGCCGGTGCGCTCGAGGACGACGTACAACGTCAGGTTCGCGTCGCCCGGCTCGCTGGAGTTGTACCCACCCGTCACGGTGGCGGTGATTGGCACCAGGTTCAGCCCGGAGACGGCGACCGACGTACGGCTCAGGGTCACGTTGGTGACCGTCAGATTCGGATCCGGTGCGGCTTGGGCGGTCGGCACCAGTCCGAGGAACAGCAGTGGCGCTGTGAGGAGCGCCGCCATCACTCGTTTCGCCCACATGCAGGCAGCGTGACAGTGGCCTGTCACGCTGCCAAGAATTCTTCCGGATCACTGCTCGATCGGGCTGATCCGGTAGACCACTTAGATTCCGCGGATGATGAACGCCTTGCTCGCGCCGGCCTGGAAGCGGTTGCAGGTCGGGAAGTAGACCCGGTAGGCGATGTTGCCCTTGTACGCCGGCTGCGCGTTCACCGTGAAGCGACCGCTCTGCCGCACCTCGCCCGTACTGACCCCGCGCCACGCACTCGCGCCGTACAGCCGCTGCAGCACGACCTTGCACTTGTACGGCGCACCGGCGACCGAGCCGTTGACCGGGACCACCGTGCGACGAACAGCCACTGCCCGCCGATGTTGTACGGCTGCCCCGTCAGTTGCAGGCAGTTCAGCGCGTCGGCGTCTGCCGCCCTGTAGGACTTGGTCACGATGCCGTTGGTGTCGGTCCGGACCCACACCGCCTCACCGCCGGTGGACTCCGCGCACGCGACGTCCACGCCGAGCAGCGCCCGGATCCGGCTGCCGTACGGCTTGCCGGTCGCGATGTCGGTGATCGCCCAGCGGATCGAGTACGGCGACCCGAACGGCACCACCCTCGGCGACACCGACGCGGTCACCTTCGGCAGGTGGGTCCCGGTCACCGTGAGGCTCGGGCCGTCGAACGGCGTCGGGTCGACCGGCGTGCCGCCGATGGGCGCGCCGAACGGACCGGTCATCACGCCGGTCACCTTGAACGTGCCGTTCGCGGTGGACGCCGCGTTCAGCGTCCCCGTCCACACGCCGTCCTCGACGGTGCCCGCGGTGCGCTTCAGGTCGGTCGAGAAGATGCTCTCGAGCGGCCCGGTCCCACCGGTGCGCTCGAGGACCACGTTCAGCACGATGTTCTCGTCGTCGGGATGACCCGAGCTGTAGCCGCCCTCGACCGTGACCTGGACCGGGGCGAGGTTGAGCCCGGAGACCGCGACCGCGGTCTTCCCGAGCGTCACGTCGCTGATCTTCAGGTACGGGTCCGGGCTCGCCTGCGCCGCCGGCGTCCCACCAGGCAACAGCCCCACCAGTGGCGCGACCAGCAGCGCCGCCATCACTCGTTTGATCCGCATGCGCGGAAGCCTGACAGCGGTCTAGTGCGGAGCCAAGCGACTTGTCCGAACACTGCGCGATCGGGTCGCGCGAATAGACCGGTTCAACCCGCGGCAGGCCAGTGTTCACCCGCCGGCCACACACCCACCGTGTCACGGACGGTTACGGTTCGCACCCTGGTCCGGTGAGCCAGGTCTTCGGTACGCCGCGATACCCGGCCTACACCGTGGATCGCAAGGACACCTTCGGCCGGCCGATCTCGGTGGACCTGCGCACTCCGGAGAGCAACTCGGTGCTGTTCACCGGGCCGCCCGGGATGGGCAAGAGCCTGGAGCTGGACCGGGCCGGCGCGCTGGCCAAGCGCCAGGGCTGGCTCGCGATCCGGGCGGACGCCGCGCCCGAAGAGCCGCTCGAGTACCGGTTGTCCCGCTACCTCACCGACAACCTCGACACGATCAAGAAGCAGTACGGTCGTGGCGCCGCACGGGAGCTGGGCAAGATCGCCAAGGAGCTCGCGCCGCCCAAACGCAAGGGCCGCCAGCATGGCGTCGAGGGCCGGTTCGGGCCGTCGCCGTTCGCACAGGCAGTGATCAAGACGCAGTGGGAAGCGGGCGACGACCCCCAGCTGCGCAAGACGCTGACCCAACTGGCCGAGCAGCTCGGGGAGATCGCGGCGAACCGCAAGCCGCCGGAGCCCGTGATGCTGCTGGTCGACAACCTCGACGTCGCCTCGCAGCGGGACCTCGCGGTGGTCACGCAGCTGTCCGAGCACCTGGAGCGGATGAAACGGCCGGTGTTCCTGATCGCGGCGGGTGGCGAGATGTCGGCGACCCGGCTGATGGCGGCTTCCGCCGGCGAGGGCAGGATCGCGACCGGCGTGACCAGCCGGTTCGACATCCGCGAGGTCGGCCCGCTGTCCGATGCGGAGCTCCGCCCCGCGCTCACCGAGCCGCTGGACGACGCGCGGATCCCGTACCAGGCCGAGGCGATCGACCGGCTGGTCAGGTCGGCGAACGGCGATCCGGCCCGGCTGCGCAGCCTGGCCGAGACCGCGCTGCCGATGGCCCAGCAGTCCGGCGGCGTGACTGTCGACGTGGCGAAGACTGCAACGGTCGTGGTGAACGACCAGTCGCGGCACGTCTACCAGGCCGCCTGGAACAACTGCACCGACACGCAGAAGGATTTGGTTGCGAAGGTCGCCGTCCACGGTCCGCACGGCATGGCGCTCCCCAGTGAGGGCGGGCTGGCCTCGATCGGCCGCTGGCAGGAGCTGGACGCGGACCGCCAGCACCTGGTTGCCTCAGGCATCCTTCGGGAGGGCGGTGGCCGGCTCGCGGTCGCCAACCCGGGCATGCAGGACTGGGTCCAGACCCGCGTCGGCCAGTCCGCGGCCCACCTCGGCGTCGCGCCGCTGACCGCCCCCGGCCAGGCCGCCGCGGTCGAGTCCACGCGGCCCGGTACGACGACCCGCACCTACAAGGGCATGTCGTTCGAGATCAAGAACTAGCGCTACCGCCGGGCCCGCTCCGGATTGCTTGGCTTCGGAATGCGGAGGGCCGGGTTGCCGCGGTGCCGGCCTGCGGGTGCCTGCGACGCGCGAGCGGCGCCGCGCAGCATCCAGAGGGCTAACAGGACCGCAGCGATCAAGCCGGCGACACCGGCGTAGTCGGTCAAGCTCATGAGATCTCTTTCATCGGCGGGTGCTCTGTTCCCTCTCCGTCCCCACCCCACCGCCCCGGTCAGGGGGCGGCGAGGTTCCGCGAACTTCTGACCGGGAGGGACGCGGGTTCGGCGAGTCCGTGATGGCACCGATGTGCCGTGGCCTGGGTGTGCCAGGAGGTGGGATCGCCTCCGCGTCGGCGGGCCTGGTTAGGTGGGCGCACGAGAGGGGGTCAAACGATGGAGAACGGCGCGTTGCTGGACGCCCGCGAGGAGCAGGCGTACCGGTTGCTGGTCGGACTGTCCGCGGCCAGGCCGTCGGAGCTCGCCGAGGTGGCCGAACTGCCGCAGCACGAGGCGGACGAGGTCCTCCAACGGCTGCACGCGAAGGGGCTGGTCACGGTCCAGCACGCCGACGGCCCGGTGTTCCGTCCGCTCCCACCCGACGTCGCGCTCGGTACGACGCTGCTCCGCCGGCAGGAGTCGCTGGAGGCGGCCCGCAAGACCGTGGCCGCGTTGAGCGAGGAGTTCCGGGCGAGTGCGAGCCGCCGGGACGCGCACCACCTGGTCGAGGTGATCGTCGGGGCCAACGCGCTCCGCGAGCGCCTGCGCGACCTGCAGGAGTCGGCCCGCGAGGAGATCCTCTGGTTCTGCCGCGCCAACCCGCTCGCGATGCCCGGCGCCGAGAACACCGAGGAGTACGGCGCGCTGAGCCGAGGTGTCCGGTATCGCGCGATCTACGAGCGCGCCCTGCTGGAGACGCCCGGTGAGCTCGACACCATCGCGGAGGGCATCAGCTGGGGTGAGGAGGCCCGCACGCTGCCGACCCTTCCGGTCCGGCTGGCGATCGTTGACCGGGCGACGGCGGTCTGCCCGCTGGTCCGGGACGACGAGGTGGGCATCGGCGAACCGACGGCCGCGGTGATCGGCCGCGGCCAGTTGCTGGACGCTCTGCTGGCCCTCTTCGAGAGTCACTGGGAACAGGCGACCCCGGTGAAGATGCACGCGGACGCCGCCGGGGAAGTCGAGGGTCTCGACGACTCCGAACGCTTCCTGCTGTCGTTGCTGGTGGCCGGTGTGCCGGACAAGTCGATCGCGTCCCAGCTGGGGATCAGCCGCCGTACCGTCCAGCGCCGGCTGGACCGGATGATGGTCCTGGCCGGTGTGGACACCCGGACCGGGCTGGCCTTCCAAGCGGCCAAACGCGGCTGGATCTGAGCCGGGGCAGCCCCCGCTGCCCCGGCTCGGTCCTGCTACTTGACGCCGTACGCGCGGATGACGGTCTGCGTCACCGCGGCGCCGGTGCCGTCCGTCGCACGGACCTTCAGCGAGACGGTGCCCTGCGCGGACGGGACCACGGCCAGGTAGTGGCCGAGGGCACCTACTACGGCGAGCTTCTTCCAGCTCTTGCCCTCGTCGTACGACGCCCAGGCCTGCAGCGCGGTCGACCGGGCTCCTCCGGTGACGTTGAAGCCGACCGCGTGGGTGCGGGCCGCGACCCGGCCGGTCAGGTCGACCGGAACCGTGTAGCCGACCTGCAGCAGCGACAGCGGCGTCGCCTTGTCCTCAGCCGTCTTCTTCGACCGGAACTCCCACGAGGTCTGCGTCCGGCTGCCCCAGTTCCACTCGCCCTCGGTGTCGGCCCGCTCGGTCGACAGGTCGAGCTTGTACGACGCGTCGCCGCTGGTGGTGATCACATCCGCCCAGGCGTTGGGCAGCTCCGCGATGGCCTCGCCGTTGCGGGACAGCACCGCGGACGACGCCGTGGTCTCGCCGATCGTGTAGTGCCCGGAGGCGTCCACGAACGACGGGATCCGCAGCGACAGCCGGTCACCGGTCCGGGTCGACGGCGTCCCGGCGATCGCCGCCGGACGGACGACCGGGCCGAACCAGGTCTCCGACAACTGACCGCCCGGGTAGCTGCGCGGGTCCTCGACGAGTCCGCCGCGGAGCGGGTTCATCTCGTCCCAGGTGTAGAGGTGGTGCACCCGGTGCTGCCAGAGCGAGTCACCGGACGTGACCCACTCCTCGCGCACCTTCGGCGTCTCGACGAACCGCTGCGAGTCGTTCCAGGCGTACTCCTGCCACGGCCGCCAGCCGAAACGCTGCTCCTTGGCCCAGTTGAAGCCGCCGTTGTCGGCGTACCGGGTGGTGATCCGCGCGCTGTTCGCCGGGCTCACCTTGTAGGTGATCTTCGCCGGGATGAACCCGTTGGAGACCTGGTTGACGTCGTACAGGTACGGGCTGGAGGTGGTCAGCGTGAGGTCGATCGTGGCGCTGCCGCGCTTCGCCCGCTCGATCAGCTTCTGACCGTCGTTGAACCCGGTGACCATCGCCGGGATCGGCTCCCGGTCCCCGATCGGGCGCCACACCGTCCAGGCCGACCAGTCCGCCGGCCGGACCAGGATGACGGCCGCTGCACCCGCCTTGGCGGCTGCGGCGATCTGCTCCTGCTCGCTGCCGTTGCCCCAGCCGTCCTCACTGGAGTTGATCACGGCCAGCGCGCCCTTCACGCCCTGCAGCGTGGAGTCGGCGTAGACCATCGGCAACCGCCTCGTCTTGCCGTCGTACGACGGTGAGCGGTGCAGCAGGTTGATGTCGAGCGGACCGGTGACACCCTGCACCGTGGCCTGGACCAGCGGCGCGACCAGCTGCCAGCGGGACGAGAACTCGAACGTGCCCTCCTGGACCGGCTTGGTCGCGGTCACGTTGACCTGCTTGACCGTGCTGAAGTGCATGACGCCGTGGCTGATCGACCGGCCGTTGCCGTACACCCGGTGTACGTAGTAGCTCAGGATCGCCTGCTGCTCCGACGGCTTCGGCGTCTCGATCGTGATCGGGGCCGCCTTGCGGGCGTCGATGACCACCTCGGTGTCCTTGCCGACCACGACGTTCGGGTCGGTGAACAGGCTGGCCTGCTCGTTCTGCGGGTCGTAGTTCTCGACCAGCCCGTGCAGCAGGTAGGTGCCTTCCTCGACCTCGGCGGTGATGCTGTCGTTGTCCGGGATCCAGGCGAGCACGTCCGACCGGGAGTTGTCACCGAACAGCGCGACCACCGGGACCGGCGACGGCTGACCGTCCAGGCCGACACCGCGCAGGGTGATCTTGTACTTCTTGCCCTGCCGCAGCGCGCCGACCGCGGTCTGGACGACGACCCCGTCGGCGCCGGTGGCAACGATCCGGCCGCTGTGCAGGCCGCGGTCGAGCTTGGCCGCGTCCAGGTTCACCGGCACGTCGACGCTGCCGTTGGCCGGGACGGTGACAGTGGCCGGGACACCGAAGGCGTCGGTCTCCGGCTTGCCCGCGTCCAGGTTGGTCACCGTGGTGGACAGGCTGAGGGTGACCGGGCTGTCGCCCGAGTTCCGGTAGGTGATGGTCCGGGTGCTCGCGTCGGTCAGCGTCTGCAGGCCGAAGTCGGCCACCGCGCTGGCGGTGACCTGCTGCGACGTCGCGCGTGCGAGGTCGACCCGGCCGGCGCCGTTCGCGTAGACGGACTGGTCCGGCTGCGACTTCGACGTGCTCACCAGCGCGTCCTTCAGCTGGCCGGCCTTCCAGTCCGGGTGCTGCTGCGCGAGCAGGGCGGCCGCTCCGGCCACGTGCGGCGCGGCCATCGACGTACCCGAGGCTGCCGTGTAGAGGTTGTCCACCGGCTCGCCCATGGCGGTCCCGGCGGCGCGGGCGGCGACGATGCCGACACCGGGAGCAGAGATCTCCGGCTTGAGGCCGGCGTCGCCGAGACGCGGTCCACGGCTGGAGAACTCCGCCAGCGCGTCGTTCCGGTCCACAGCGGCCACGGTCAGTGCGGACGCCGCGGCTCCCGGCGTACCGACCGACTCGTCGCTGCCGTCGTTGCCGGCGGACACGACGAACAGGGTGCCCGTCTGCGCGGTGATGTCGTTGACAGCCTGGCTCAGCGGGTCGAGACCGTCGGTCGGGCCACCGCCGAGGCTCATGTTGACCACCTTGGCGCCCTCGGCAGCCGCCCACTCCATCCCGGCGATGATCCAGGAGTCGTAGCCGTAGCCGTCGTCACCGAGCACCTTGCCGACCAGCAGGTCGGACTTCGGCGCGACGCCCTTCCGGGTGCCGCCCGCGCCCGCTCCGGTGCCGGCGATCGTGGCGGCGACGTGCGTGCCGTGCCCGAAGTGGTCGGCCGGACCGGTCGCGCTGCCGGAGAAGTCCTGCGCCTCCTGCACCTTGCCGGCCAGGTCCGGGTGCTGGGCGTCCACGCCGGTGTCGAGTACGGCGACCTTGACGCCGGACCCCTCGTACCCGGCCTGCCACGCGGCGGGCGCGCCGATCTGCGGGACGCTCTTGTCGAGCACCGCGCGCACCTTGCCGTCGAGCCAGATCTTGCTGACGCCGCTGTTCAGCGAGCGGGCGCCGGCGGCCGGCTTCAGCGACTTCCACAGCTCGGGCAGCTGGTCCTTCGCCGCGTCGACAGCCCGGCCGCCGATCGAGCTGAGGTCGCGCTTGGCCGTCGTGCCGGCCAGCTCCTGCGAGCTGCGCAGGCCCTGGTCGTACTTGACGATCAGCGGGAGCTGCTGGGCGGCAGAGTCGCCGTACCCGTCCGCGATCAGCTCCTCGACGTCGAACAGGTCGGCGTCCAGGAGGCCGGTCGAGATGTACGGGACGGCGTCGGCGGGCAGCACCCGGAGGCCGCCGTCGACCTCGATGGTGTGGAAGGTGACCCGCTCGCGGCCGGCCGCGGGGGTGACGGTCGCCGCCTTCTTGCCGGCGCCCGCGTCGCTCACCTCGACGACGTCGCCGGTGATCAGCGTGACCTTGGTGGTGGGGCCGGCGTTCCCGGTAGGTGTCGGTGGTGGCGGTCCGGCGGCGGCCGGGGTCGCCGTGACCGCGCCGAGGGTCAGCAGTGCCGCGAGGGTGGCGGCAGTGATCCGGTGGGGGGACATCATTCTCCTTAGAGGCTGGGGGCAGGCGCACCTCTCTTCCGGAGAGTTTGCAATCTGGTCACGAAGATCCGCCCTGTCCATCACTGCCGTCCCTGCGACATGGCACAAGCACGCCACGAACCGGCACCATCGTCCCCATGACCGAACAGCAGGTGGCACGCAAGAGGGTCCTCAAGTGGGCCTGGGTCGGCACGTTCCTCGTCGGCGCAGTGCTGTACCTCCTCGTCCTGGCCGTCCTGACCGACACCGGCAACCCGAACCTCGTCCCGACCATGATCCTGCTCGGGGCGCTCGTCGTACCCCTCACTTTCGTCACGTTCGCGGCCGGCCGCTCCGGGCGCTGGCTGATCGACGGCCCGACGCTCGGCGGCTGCCTGCTGTTCGGCGGCGTCGTCGGCGTGGTGGTCGCCGGCCTCCTCGAGTACGACGCGATGCGCCGGCTCGGCACGCTCCCGATGGTCGGCGTCGCTCTGATCGAGGAGGCCGCGAAGCTCCTCGTGCCGGCCGCCCTGGTGATTTTCTTCGGCCACCGCTACCGGACGTCGCTAGGCACCGGCATCATCATCGGCGTCGCAGTCGGCACCGGCTTCGCCGTACTGGAGACGATGGGCTACGCGTTCGTCGCACTACTGCAGTCCAACGGGAACGTCGGCGCCGCCGAGGAGACCCTCTTCATCCGCGGCCTGTTGTCACCAGCCGGCCACGCCGCCTGGACCGGCCTGACCTGCTGGGGCCTGTGGCGCTTCGTCACCGACCCGACCGGCAAGCACTTCGCCGGCTTCTTGGGGATGTACGCGCTCGCGGTCGCCCTGCACACCACGTGGGACGGCATCGGCGGGTGGGTCACGTACGTCGTGGTCGGCGCGATCTCGATCGGCCTGCTCCTGTACGGCCTCAAGCGCGCCCAACGAGTGGACAACCGAGTCATGGCGTCGTGAGAAGGCGAAGAAGATCGTCCGCGACATGAACAGCGACTTCTCCCAGTGGGGCATCGAGGACCTGAAGAAGGAACTGGGCGACACGCTGTGGTACGTCGCGGTGATCGCAGGCTATTTCGGTGTTTCGCTCGAGGACGTTGCCCAACTCAACATCGCAAAACTGGGCGACCGGCAGCAACGAGCAATGCTCGGAGGCAGCGGCGACAACCGGTAGGCGGATCTCCCGGGTCGCAGAGGGCTGACTCACGAACCAGCGCCGACGGGGCGGGCTCACGACCACGAGCCCGCGACACGACCGGCCGGTCGACGAGGGCAACCTTCTCTGCACCAAGGGGTGCTGACCGGACCCGGCGCCAGGCAACGGGGAGTACCGCCGCGGACCAAAGGCCGGCGGAGTCGCCGGCGAAGGTCACCGGTGGGGGTGACGATCAGCCATTCAGCGGCCTCGATCAGGGACAGACTGTCGGCGCGGGCGAGGGCGGCCAGCATCCGGGCGGCTTCGGCCGGGGTGATGCGGTGCCGGTCGATCAGGATGCCTTCGGCGATGGCGATCGTCTTGTCGTGGTCGAGGTCCATCGTGCGGACTCACTCCCCGGGCGAGGGCGGTTCGGGTTCCGCAGAGCCTCGTCGTGGGGCGGTGGAGCCCCAGCGGATTCACGTGTCGCCGGTGGCTAGTCCTGTTCCCGCCGCTGTTCATTGATACGCAGAGCTTCGGCGAGTTGGTCTTCCAAGATGATGATCCGGCAGGCGGCCTCGAGGGCGGTGCCCTGGTCGACGAGTTCACGCGCGCGAGCTGCCAGGCGGAGCTGGTAGCGGGAGTAGCGGCGGTGGCCGCCCTCAGAACGTTGCGGGGCGATCAGCTTCGCCTCGTCCAGGCTCCGCAGGAACCCTGGCGTGGTGCCGAGCATTTCCGCGGCCCTGCCCATCGTGAAAGCCGGGTAGTCATCATCGTCGAAGTTGGCCGGCCCGGCCGGGGTTGAACTCATCGGGGTCTCCGTGTGCAGTCTGGGGTCATCGAATCTCCATGCCGAAGGGCCCCGGTGCCGAAGCACCGGGGCCCATGGGTTGTGGATTGGCACCATCTACCGGCCGTGAGGCCGGTCTTGCATGTCCGCAGCGCGCCACGTGAAGGCCGTCACTGCGGGGATCGCTGAATGCGTAACCGAAGACCACCTTCCCATCCGATGGAACTACGGCACCCGCCCGGCGAAGTACTGGCCCTGGCGGGCGATCCGACGGTGTAATCCCTTCCCTTCTCTCTCGAACAACAACTACCTACTGCTACTTCAACTACAAACAGCAACTACTACTGCGGGTACGGAACTGCGCACTACCTACTGCGACTACGAAACTGCGACTTCCGACTACAACTGCGAACTGCAACAGCTACTTCCATCCGTCAAGCCTGGAACCCTCTCCGACCGCTGGCTCCAGTGACTCTGACCGGATCCTGGCGGGAAACCCGAGCCCCTTCGCTGATCGGCCCGGCGGAATCCGCCGTCGTACGCACTTCACAATCACACTCTTGGACAGGACGGTAGCTGTCCACGTCAGCTTCGCTGTTCTTCTCTGTCGACACGAGAAACTCTACACACCGCACCCAGCAATGTCTAATCCCGCCACCACAGATATTGAGCCTGTCGCGGGACAGCTTTCGAGGTGCTGCGAGGAGCCAGGCAGAGGGCCTGGCTATGCCATGCGCTTTGACGTGACCGGCACGGATGAGCTCCGAAGTCATGAGGTCTGGATGGTGGGCACCCTTCGAGCGTGACCTGGACCAGTTCGCCGGTGTCGCGGTTAGAGAGCTTGGAGCCGGTAGGCCGTGCCACGCTTCATGTAGCGGCGGTCGTTCTCGCTCGCGGTGCGCTTGCCACTGCATTCCGTCGTGGGTGAATTGTTCTTCCAGTCCGACGGCTTCGGTCGCGGCCAGCAGGTCGCGGAAGTACAACCACTGGTTCGTCACATGGTCGACGAGCAACGGGAGCATTGGCTGCCGGGCCTGGGTCCGGTCGGCCATCCGCTCGTTGATCCGCCGGCGCTTGAGGTGGGTGCGGCGGACCTCGGCCTTCCGAACCGGGCAGGGAGCGACCCAGTGCGCCCACAGTGCCGGATCCTCGCGTGGGACTTCCACGGGCCGGCTCAAGAACCACCAGCCGGCGACAGCACAGGGCAGTCAATGAAGCGCGGCAGCGCGTGCAGCCGAACGGGCGGGATCGGCGGCGAAGCATGCGACGGAGGGGGCGGGCGTAGCGGCTGCGTGCGTAGACAATCCGTCCACAGTGGACCTACTGTCCACACATGAACCCTGAGCAGCTTGCGCCGATCGGCGCAGCGTTGGCGCGGTTGTTGTCGCCGCACGCGGAGGTCGTGCTGCACGATCCGGCAACTGACGAGATCGTCGCGGTCTGGAACCCGCTGTCCGGCCGTGAGCCGGGCGATCCCTCGCTGCTCGGCGAGCTCAACGAACTGTCCCCGACCGACCCGGACGTCTACGGGCCGTACCCGAAGGTGCTCCCGGACGGCCGCCGGCTGTCCAGCATCAGCGCGATCATGCGGGACGCCGACGGCAAACCGGCGTACGTCTTCTGTGTCAACGTCGACCGCACCGCCTTCGAGGAGGCGAGCCGCCTGCTGGCCGCCTTCGCTGCGCCGGCGCACGGTCAGCCGCGGGTCCTGTTCGAGCACGACTGGTCGGAGACGCTGAACGAGATCGTCGCAGAGTACGTGCGCGACCGCGGTGTCGCCGTGGACCGGCTCACCCGCGACGACCGATTCGAACTGCTCAACCGGCTCGACGCAGCCGGCGTGCTGAGCCAGCGACGGTCGGTCCCGGCCGTCGCCCGCGCCCTGCGGATGTCCCGCTCCGCGCTGTACCAACTGCTCGCCCAGACCCGGAAGGAGCCCCATGCCGACCCTGCCTGACTTCCGGCTGGAGACGTACTTCGCGAAGTGGGAGTTCAACGCCCGCTACCACCTCACCGCCTCCGACGCACAAACCCACAGCCTCAGCGAGCTCCTGGAATTGGCCGACGACGACGGCCGAGAGCGCTGGGAGTCACTCACCCTCGGCTACACCGAAACCCGCGGCCTGCCTGCCCTCCGCGAGCAGATCGCCGCGACGTACGACGAGGCGGAGCCCGAGGACATCCTGTGCTTCGCCGGCGCCGAGGAAGCCATCTACCTCGCCATGCGCGCCCTCCTCGAGCCGACGGACCACCTCGTCGTACTGACGCCGAACTACCAAGCAGCCGAGACAGTCCCACTCGCGGTCTGCGAGGTAACCGGCGTCCCACTGCGCCCGGAAGACAACTGGGCCCTGGACGTCGACGCGATCGAACGCGCCCTGCGCCCGAACACCCGCATGGTGTCGGTCAACTTCCCGAACAACCCCACCGGCGCGGTCCCCACCCAAGAAGCCTGGCTGGACCTCGTCCGGCTGTGCGACGAGCGCGGGATCACCCTGTTCAGCGACGAGGTCTACCGCGGCCTCGAGCTCACCCGACCACCGTTGCCCCAAGCAACAGACCTCTCGGGTACGGCGCTCTCCCTCAACGTGATGTCCAAGGCATACGGTCTGCCCGGCCTCCGGATCGGATGGATCGCCTGCCGCGATCGCGCCGTACTCGACAGGCTCGAACGCGCCAAGCACTACACGACCATCTGCAACTCCGCACCGAGCGAGGTGCTCGCCCTGATCGCCCTGCGCGCCCGCGACCACCTGCTCGACCGCAACCGCCGGATCCTCGCCGAGAACCTGCCGGTCTTCACCGAGTTCTTCGCGCGCTACCCGGATCTGTTCGAGTTCACCCCACCCGACGGCGGCTGCGTCTGCTTCCCGCGCTACCTCGGCTTCGACGGTGTCGAAGCCATGTGCACCGATCTGGTCGAACAGGCCGGCGTACTCCTCCTGCCCGCCAGCATCTACAGCTCCGCCCTCACCGAGACCCCGACCGACCGCTTCCGCGTGGGCCTCGGCCGCAGCAACCCGACCGAGGCCCTGGCGGCCTGGTCCGACTGGCTGGAGAAGCGCGGATGACCCTGCCCGTCATCGGCCTCCCCCAGATCAGCAAGGCCGCCACACCGGACCTTGTCTTCACCGCGGTCCGCGACGCGTTGATCGCCCACGCCGAGGGCCGTACGGCGGTCCCCGCGCCCATGGTCCTCGACTTCCCACAGCATTCCGGCGACTGCCACGTGAAGGCCGGGTACGTCGAGGGATCGCCGTACTTCACGGTGAAGATCGCCAGCACGTTCGCCTCGGTCAACAACGGCCTGATGCTCGTGGTGGACGCGACCAACGGCACCCCGGCCGCGGCCCTCGCCGACGAAGGCAAGCTGACAGCCTGGCGTACGGCGGCCGCGGGAGCACTGATCACCGACGCGATGACCCCGCCTGAGGTGGACGAGGTCGCCGTACTCGGGACCGCCGAGCAAGCCCTCCTGCAGGTGCTGTGGTTGCGGCACCTCCGGCCGCTGCGACGCGTGAAGGTGTGGGGCCGGCGACCAGAGGCTGTGGACAAACTCTGCGCCGCCTTCGCCCAGGAGGGCCTGGACGCCCGGCCCGACGCCCTGGACGGCGCACCCTGCGTGATCGCGACGACGTCGGCCCGCTCGCCGCTCCCGGTCGAGGCGTTCCGCACGGCCGTCCACATCACCGGCATCGGCACCGACATGCCCGGAAAGGGCGAGTTGCCACCCGAGGTGTTCGCGGGCGCCCTGATCGCCACCGACGACCACGCCCAATGCCTCGACCACGGCGACTACGGCAACGCGGTCCGCACCGGGGTAGTGCCCGACAACGCCGACATCGCAGTCGGCGCCGTACTCCGCGACGGCACGGACCGCACCCGCCGATCGATAGCCGACCTCACCGGAATCGGCGCCACCGACGCAGCCGTCGCCGCGGCGGTGGTGGGTGCCCTTCGATGACCGCGGGGTTCAGGGCCAGATCGAAGAGATCCATTCGGGGTGGTCGATGAAGGGGTTCCGGTTGTGCTGGTAGGTGGTGTAGATGACCTCGTTGCGGCGCTTCTCGAAGGCGTCCGGCGGGTCGGCGGCGGCCCAGGCCTTGAGGACTGAGAGCTTGCCCATGTAGGGGGCGCTACCGTTGCCGACCAGGTTGTTGAGCTCGAGGTTCGCGAAGCCGTCGTCGCCCTCGTAGCGGACCGCCATGTAGAAGATCATCCGGGCGACGTCGCCGCGGACCGCGGCGCGCGGCGCGAAGGAGTCGCCGTCCACGGTGCAGCCGGAGCACTCCGACACCGCCGAGCCGCCGTTGTCGAAGTCGAGGTTGCCGCGGGACGCGTTCACCGACACGTCCTCGGGGCGGAGGTGGTGGATGTCGGTGCCCGGACCGGTCGCCGTACCGAAGTCGCCGTGCGACTTGGCCCAGACGTGCTCGCGGTTCCAGTCGTTCGGGTCGCCGCCGCTGGTGCTCTTGCTCTGCGAGCGACCGGAGTAGATCAGGATGACGTTGTTGCTGTTGGCCGGGTCCTGGTCGGTGTCTTTGAGCGCGTTCCAGACCTGGTCGTAGGTCAGCTTGGTCTGGTCCGAGATGATCGTGTGCAGCGCCGCCTTCAGCGCGGCACCGGTCTTGCCCTCCGCGCCGGCGTAGTAGTCACCCGGATCCGGTCCCGGGTCGGACGAGCTGCCGCCGCTGAACGCCGTGGTGTCCTTCAGCCCGGCGTGCGAGAAGTAGGCGCTCAGCGCACCGGTCACGGTGATCTTCTGCCCGAGCAGCCCGGGGTTGCTCTGCAGTCCGTACGACGACCGGAACGCCGAGGTGATCTGGACGTACAACATCGACGACGTGCTGGTCTGCGACGCCGAGTCCGCCAGCGCGAGCGCGTAGTCGTTCGGGAAGTTGCTCCGCACAACGGTGCTGGTCGCGGTCGGCTGGCCGACGACGTACCCGGTGACCGTTGCCGTCGACCCGTCCTGGCGGCCGATCGCCGTACTCACGGTGATCGAGGTCGCGGCCGACGACGGCGTGATGCCGAAGCCGAGCAGCGCGAGCACGACGCTGACGATCAGGGTGGGACGTAGGACGCGAGAACGAAGCACGGCATCTCCCAGGGGCGGTTGGGGACCACTGCGTCGCGGTCAGTCTGCCCAGCCGGGCCGGCCGTCGAACATCCACGCGGCAAACGAGGAGTGAAGAGTTGAGTCGGTGGGGCGGTGAGCGAGTGAGTGTCGCTCGCCGCCCCACCTAGGTGTATGGGCCCCCATCAGGCCGCGACGAACTGCCGCGAGCTGCTCTGCCCATCCACCAGTGAGGCGCTACTGGCGGGCAGCACCTCACCGACACGGTGGCGTGGTGCGGACGCCGTTAACGGACCGTACTCAGTCCGGCACACAATGTCCACAGGTCAGAGCACCCGTCTCACCCTACTGACGAGTCACTGAACACGCAGTCTCTCACCGGGGCTTCTTCTTGGCGTTGAGGTAGGTGAGGCCGCCGAAGGTGTACATGGAGAGGCCGAGGGCTGCCATGAGTGCGATGACTGGCCAGTGCCACTGGGGTTCGAGGTGGAGGGCGAGGAACCAGGACTTGGTGGTGGTGTTGTCGGTGAGTTTGAAGATGGCGGGTACGACGGCCTGCGGGAAGAGTGGGATCGCGCCGAAGCCCAGGCAGTAGTTGGCCAGCGTTCGGCGCCAGCGGGGGATGTGGTCGTACTGGGCGGCCTTCTTGGCCTGTTCGGTGGTGGCGCGGCCGTGGCGGAACAGGGTGAGGAGCTCGGGGCCGCGCTGCTCGAGGCGGGTCGCTGCGAGTCGGCCCAGGTACCACCAGGCCAGTACGCCGGAGGCGACGCCGACCGGGACGCCCCACCAGGACCAGGCCAGGGCGGCGGCGAGTGCTGGGCCGGCGGTGACGGACACCAGGATGAGCATCACCCAGACGATGCCCATCGTCTCGCCCTCGTTCTCGCCCGAGTTGAGCGGGTTGCCGGACCGCTTGTGCGCATCGGTCGTCGGTACGGCGGCGAACACCGAGCAGGCGACGACCAGACCGGCCGCACCACCCAGGAGCGCCGGCAGCACGCTCAGGACGAGCGGCCACGCGCTGGCGGAACCGGACCACCACGTCAGGAGCAGGGTGATCAGCAACGTCGGCGGACCGAACACCAGCAGGAACGCACGCTGACGAGCCCTGACGTCGGGCCCCGCCGAGCCGGGTGTCATCAGCGTTGTCCACAACGCCGTACCGTCCGAGCCGTACAGGTTGGACGACATCGAGCCGGCCATCACTAGGGCTGCCGGACCGGCCCAGGGGAGCATGCCTTTCCAGCCGATGGCGAGCGGCATGAGGCAGAAGAACAGTCCGTAGCAAATCGCGAACACGGCCCGGTGCCCGTAGAGCAGGTCGCGCGTCCAGGACCGGAGCTCCTTGGCCCCGGCCGCGTCCCATGGACCCGTGGCCGTCAGCAGCCGTCGCGGCTTGCGGCCGGAGCGGGTGGCCGTCGTACGCCGTACCAGGAGAGCCGACCAGCCGACGAACATGACCACGGCGAGCAGTGCTAGACCGGCGAAGGCCAGCAGGACCGGCAGCCAGTCGCCACGCCCGGCGGCCCCCACTGCGACCAGACCCCAGCCTGACGGGGCAACCCGTGCCCCTCTCGCCATCGTGCCCTGCACGTCGGTGGACACGAAGGCGACGATCAGCGCCCACCCCTGCGCGGTGAACGCCAGAATGAACGCGTTGACGACAGCAGCGAGTACGGCGCCGGACCGCACCTGCAGGAGTACGCCGTACACCGCTACAGCGAGCCTGGACGCCAGGACGAAGCACAGGAGCTGCAGAGCCACAGCGGGCAGCGCGATCAGGGTTGCAGCGACGGACAGCTGAGCTCCGACGACCACCAGGCTGAGCAGGGCGAGCAGGCTGATGGCTGGGGCGACACCGGCCAGCGCGGCGGTGAGAAGTCCGGCGGACAGCGTGCGCGGGCTGAGCGGGAGCATGCTGAAGTACTCAGGCTTGAGCGTCTCGTCACCGCCACCGGCGAACAGCGGGCCGACGATCCAGCCCAGCATCCACACCGCCAGCGCGACGACGAGCAGGTCCATGTCGCCCCGGGCGGCCACCCAGATGGTCCCGCCGGCGAGCACCAGCCCGACGAACGCGCCGGTGCCGATCCAGCTGACCCGGTTCTGGTCCTTCAGGGCGTGCCGGAACGCGGCCAGCCGCATCCGGACCAGCGTCTGCGACGTCGCGTACGTCAGGCCGACAGCCACGACAGTCCCTCCGCACCGCGCGTCGAGGCGCCGACCAGCGACACGAACGCGTCCTCCAGGCTGCCGCCCGCCTGCACCTCGGAAACCGTGCCCGCGGCAACGACCTTGCCGTCGGCGATCACCGCCACCCGGTCGCACAGCTGCTCGACCAGAGCCATCACGTGGCTCGACATCACCACCGAGCCGCCGTCGGCGATGAAGCGGTTGAGGATGGTCCGGATGGTCGCGGCCGACACCGGGTCGACGGCCTCGAACGGCTCGTCCAGCACCAGCAGCCGCGGCGCGTGCAGCAGCGCGACGGCCAGGCCGAGCTTCTTCCGCATCCCGGTCGAGTAGCCGATCACCTGCTTGTCGTCCTCGTGGTCGAGCTCGAGCACCTCGAGGAGCTCCGTAGTACGGCGATCGACCTCGTCCGCCGGGAGTCCGCGGAGGAGGCCGAGGTAGGTGAGCACCTCACGCCCGGTCAGCCGCTCCGGCATCCCGAGCCCGTCGGGCAGCACGCCGACAAGCGCCTTCGCCTCCGTCGGCTGCGCCCAGACGTCGACGCCGAAGATCTTCGCCGTACCGGAGTCGGGGCGCAGCAGCCCCACCGCCATCGACAGCGAGGTCGTCTTGCCGGCGCCGTTCGGCCCCAGCATCCCGAAGAACGACCCCTTCGGCACCACGAGGCTCAACTCGTCGACCGCCCGCTGCTCCCCGAACACCTTGGTCAACCCGACCAGCTCGAACGCGTGCTCCATGCCGGTAACTGTGACACCCACCCCGCCACCCCGGCGTCCGCCCGCGGACCGATCCGCGGAGTCCGCCTCAGGTAGTGGTGCGGTCGACGGAGCGGGGGTCGGTGACGGCTCGGGTGCGGTAGATCGCGCCCTTGCGGGCGGCGGCGCGCCAGGGGCGGGCGTGGGCGAGCGGGACCTGGAGGGCCGGGTCGTCGCGGTCGATGGTGGCGACGGTGAGCTCGGACTTGCCGGCGAGCTGGGACGCGTACGTGCCGTCCGGGGCGATCAGGCCGGACGTCATCAGGTCGACGGTCTGGGCGGGCAGCGACATCGCGACCCAGTAGCAGTTGATCGCGGCGTACGCGCGGGCCTTCACCTCGAAGACCTCGTCGACCGGGTACGCCGACAGCAGCAGGCACTCCACGCCGAGCTGCTCGTACTGGCTGAACAGGTGCGGGAAGTTGACCTCGACGCAGATCATGCAGCCGAACCGGTAGCCGTCGACGTCGAACACGACCGGGTCGAAACCGGGCGCGTAGAAGTGGTTGATCTCGGTGTTCGAGCAGAACCGCTTGTCGTACCGGTCGACCAGCTCGCCGGCGTCGGAGATCACGTACAGGCTGTTGTGCGGCCGGTGCGGCGGCGTCAGCGGGTGCGCGGAACCGAGCACGACCCAGATCTTCAGCTCGGCGGCCAGCGCCATGATCTTCTCGAGCTCCTCGCGGACCACGTCCCAGTCGACCTGCGACCAGTCGGCGACCTGTTCCTTCGCGTACCCGCTCAGCATCCCTTCCGGGAACTGCACCAGCCGAGCCCGCCCACCCGCCGCCTTCCGCATCAGCGCCCGCACGGTCTTCCCGTTCACCCTGGCGTCGGCACCGATCACCGGCTGCGCAATCCCAACCCGAATCCCCGTCACCGCCCTACGGTCTCAGGCCCCACCCACAGAACTACGGACCGCCACGACCGGCTCGGCAGGGTGATGGTGAACACACCCCCGGAAATGCAAGAAGTCCCGGTCTTCTGACCGGGACTTGCTGTGCGCGAGGGGGGAGTTGAACCCCCACGCCCTTTCGGGCACACGGACCTGAACCGTGCGCGTCTGCCTATTCCGCCACCCGCGCGCTTGGATGCGTCTGAGAGTCTCGTCTGCAACCGAGAAGGAACAGTAGCACGGGTTCTGCGGAACGTTCACATTGCGGGTTGGGTCGAACCTCCCGATACGATCGATCGTCGTACCCGGTGTGTCCACACCCGACCGGTGGACAGGGCGTACGGCGTGCCTGCTGAGGGCGCCGGACGGCAAGCACGATCGTTGGCTACAACCGGCGACCGACCGTGGAGGAGGAGGCGTGCGACCGCTGCAGCGCTTCGAGCGACGCCTGGAAGGCATTGTGAGCGGTGTCTTCGCGCGTGCGTTCAAGGGCGACGTCGAGCCGATCGAGCTGGCGGCGGCGCTCAAGCGTGAGATCGACAACACCGCGCGGATCCTGTCCAGGGACCGCCGGCTGGTGCCGAACCACTTCACCATCGAGCTCGGCCCGGGCGACTTCGAACGGCTGAACGCCTACGGCCAGACCCTCAACCACGAGCTCGCGAACGAGCTCCGGGACCACGCGGACATCCAGCGGTACACGTTCTCCGGCCCGATCGAGATCGTGCTGACCCAGCAGGACGACCTGCCGACGGGTAAGTTCCGTGTGGTCAGTGCGACGGTCGGGACCCAACGGCCCCGTCCGCAGCCCCAGCCCTACCAGCAGGAGCCCTACGTGCCGCCGAACGACGGCCAGACGGTGCTGCAGAGCGCCCCACCGCCCCAGCAACAGCCACCGGCCCGCCGCGGCCACCCGCAGGTGATGCTCGAGGTGAACGGCCGCCGCCGGCCGGTCAACCCGCCGGGCGTCGTGCTGGGCCGTGGCACCGACGCGGACATCCAGATCAACGACCCGGGTGTGTCCCGCCGGCACGCCGAGATCCGGCTGATGCCGGAGGGCCCGGACGGCATCCGGGTGGTGCTGGTCGACCTGGGTTCCACCAACGGCACGCTGGTCAACGGCCGGCGGTCCACGGAGGCCGAGCTGGTCGACGGCTCGACCGTGCGAATCGGCAACACGACGATGACGCTGCGTCTGGCGGACGAGCCCTTCGCCCAGCCGCCGAGCAGCGGGTGGTGACTGACCTTCCATGTCGGAACTGACCCTGACCCTGATCAAACTGGGGTTCCTGGCCCTGTTGTGGATGTTCGTCCTCGCGGTGCTGTCCGTGATCAGGTCCGACCTGTTCGGCGCAAAGGTGGACAGCCGTACGGCGAGTGCCGTCGTACCGCAGAACACCCGGACGCCGAAACCCGCCAAACCGGTGAAGAAGCGCAAGGGCCTGCCCGGGTCGGTGTCGATCGCGGACGGACCGCAGGCCGGGGTCGGCGCGACCCTGGTCGACGAGCCGGTGATCATCGGCCGCGGCTCGGACTGCCAGATCAGGCTGGACGACGACTACTCGTCCACCCGGCACGCCCGGCTGTTCCTCTCCGAGGGCCAGTGGTGGGTCGAGGACCTCGGCTCCACCAACGGCACGTACCTGGACGGCCAGCGGGTGACCCGCCCGGTGCCGGCCGAGATCGGCGGCTCGATCCGGATCGGCCGGACGACGCTGAACATCGCGAAGTAGGCCTGCCTCGATGACCCTGTCGCTCGACTACGCCGCACTGTCCGACGTCGGACGGGTGCGCCGCAACAACGAGGACTCGGCGTACGCCGGTCCGAACCTCCTGCTGCTCGCGGACGGAATGGGCGGCGCCGCGGCCGGTGAGGTGGCCAGCGCGGCGGCGGTCCAGGTGATCCGGAAGCTGGACAAGCCGGGGATCAGCGGCGAGGACATGATCGAGGCGCTGGCAGGTGCGGTCCACCGGGCGAACGAGCGGCTGTCCGAGCTGGTCGAGGAGGACCCCGAGCGCGAGGGCATGGGCTCGACCGTCACCGCGCTGATGTTCGACGGGCAGCAGCTCGGGATGGCGCACCTGGGCGACTCCCGCGCGTACCGGATGCGCGACGGGCTGCTCTACCAGCTCAGCCACGACCACACGTTCGTGCAGTCCCTGGTGGACGAGGGCCGGATCTCCAAGGAGGAGGCCTTCACCCACCCGCACCGGAACCTGATCCTGCGCGTCCTCGACGGCCGGCCGGACTCGGATCCGGACCTGGAGATCCTCGACGTCCGCGCCGGCGACCGGCTGATGCTGTGCAGTGACGGCCTGCCCGACTACGTGAGCGACGAGGTGATCGCGGCCTCGATGGCCGACGGTACGCCGGACTCCGTGGTGGTGGAGCTGATCACGCACGCCCTGGAAGCGGGGTCCAACGACAACGTCACGTGTGTCGTCGCGGACGTGGTCGAGACCCAGCCGTCGAGCGGCGCGTCGCCGCAGCTGGTAGGCGCGGCCGCGGAGCTGGCTCAGGGTGGGACCGGTCGTGGTGAGCCGACGATCGTCGTACCGGGTGGTCATGGCGGTGGGCACGGTGGCGGTCACGGTCACGGTGGGGTTCTCGATCCGGAGGAGCTGCGGTACGCGCCGCGGGCGCCGAAGCGGTTCCCGTGGCTGCGGCGGATCGCCGTACTGGTGGTGCTCCTCGGTCTGATCCTCGGTGGCGGCTGGTTCGCGTACAGCTGGACCCAGAGCCAGTACTACGTCGGCACCGACGGCGACTACGTGGCGATCTTCAAGGGTGTGGACGACGACATCCCGGGGCTGACGCTGTCGAAGGTGTACGAGAAGCAGACCCTGCAGGTGGACAAGCTGCCGACGTACAACCGCGAGCAGGTGGAGAGCAACATCCAGGCCGACGACCTGCCCGGGGCGCGGACGATCGTGAGCGAGCTGCAGCGCGCCGCCGACGAGTGCGCCAAGCCCACGCCGACGCCGACCCCGAAGCCCAGTACGCCGGTGCCCAGTACGCCGGTGCCCAGTACGCCGGTGACGAGCGCGCCGCCGGCGACGGCCAAGCCGCCGACCACCACTCCGACGACCTCGCCGTCGCCGGGCACGGTCAACCCCGACGACTGTGACGGCGTCCGATGAGCATCGCGTCGACCTCCGTCATCCAGATCATCCCGCGCAGCCGGCGCGGGGTGGAGCTGTTCCTGCTGATCATCGCGGTCGTCGTCTCGGTGGGCGCGTACGTGAACATCGGCCTGACCGTCCAGGACAAGATCCCGGCCAGCACCGGCCTGTACGCCGCCGGCATCGGCCTGCTCGCCCTGATCGCCCACCTCGCGCTGCGCTTCCGGGCGCCGTACGCCGACCCCGTCCTGCTGCCGTGCGCCGTCGCGCTGAACGGGCTCGGCCTGGCGATGATCCACCGGATCGACCTCGGCCTGGCCGCTGTCGCGGAGGCGAACGGCCGGACCCCGAAGCCGCCCGCGGCGCCGCAGCAGATCACCTGGACCGCGGTCGGCGTCGTGCTGTTCCTGGTGGTGATCCTGGTGATCCGGGACCACCGCCGCCTGCAGGCGCTGACCTACACCGCCGGCCTGGCCGGTCTGGTGCTGCTCGTGCTGCCGCTGATCCCCGGGCTCGGCGTGAACCTGAACGGCGCCCGGATCTGGATCCGGCTGGCCGGGATGTCGTTCCAGCCCGGTGAGTTCGCCAAGGTCTGCCTGGTCGTCTTCTTCGCCGGCTACCTGGTGGTGAAACGTGACGTGCTGACCCTGGCCGGGCACCGGTTCCTCGGGCTCGACCTGCCGCGCGCCCGCGACCTCGGCCCGATCCTGATCGCCTGGGCGGTCAGCCTCGGTGTGCTGGTCTTCGAGAGCGACCTCGGGTCGTCGCTGCTGTTCTTCGGCCTGTTCCTGTTCCTGCTGTACGTGTCGACCGAGCGGGCCGGCTGGCTGATCATCGGCGGCCTGCT
Source organism: Kribbella sp. NPDC002412 (assembly GCF_053592935.1). Classification (NCBI taxonomy): domain Bacteria; kingdom Bacillati; phylum Actinomycetota; class Actinomycetes; order Propionibacteriales; family Kribbellaceae; genus Kribbella; species Kribbella sp. NPDC002412. The sequence goes on along the minus strand of NZ_JBSFBL010000025.1, from coordinate 64,484 downwards.
GTTCGCCGGCGGCGCGTTCTTCGCCTACCAGACCTTCGGGCACGTGCACAAACGGATCCAGGACTGGCTGGACCCGTTCTCGATCGACGGCGGCCAGGTGGCGTCCGGGCTGATGGGCCAGGCCTGGGGCGGCATCCTCGGGCGCGGTCTCGGCCAGGGCCGCCCGGAGATCACGCTGTACGCGCAGAGCGACATGATCATCTCCTCGTTCGCCGAGGAGCTCGGCCTGACCGGGGTGATCGCGATCATCCTGGTCTTCACGCTGATCGTGGAGCGCGGCCTGCGGACGGCGCTCGGCTGCCGGGACATCTTCGGCAAGCTGGTCGCGACCGGCCTGGCGATGTCGTTCGCGCTGCAGGTGTTCGTGATCGTGGGTGGCGTCACCGGCCTGATCCCGCTGACCGGTCTGGCCACGCCGTTCATGGCCCTGGGCGGTACGTCGCTGGTCGCGAACTGGGCGATCATCGCGCTGCTGCTGCGGATCAGCGACCAGGCCCGCCGGCCGCAGACGCCGGCCGCTCCAGTGTCCGACGAAACGATCGCGATGGCGGTGCAGAAGCAGTGAACTCAGCGATCCGGCGACTGGCTGTGGCGGCGATCATCCTGATGCTCGCGCTGATGGCGAACTCGACGTACCTGCAGGCCTTCCGGGCCAACGAGCTGAACGGGCGCAACGACAACCGCCGGGTGCGGGACTCGCAGTTCTCGGTCGACCGCGGCCCGATCCTGATCGGCAGCACGCCGGTCGCGCAGAGCAAGCCGTCGAACGACCGGTTCCAGTTCCAGCGCACCTACGCCTCCGGCCCGGTCTACGCGCCGGTGACCGGGTACTACTCCTACCTGTACGGCCGGGCCGGCATCGAGCTGACCCAGAACGCCGAGCTGAACGGCAGCGACCCGTCGATGGCGTTCCGCCGGGTGATCGACGTGATCACCAACCGCCGCCAGCAGGGCGCCAGCGTGACGCTGACCCTGAACGCCGCGGCTCAGCAGGCGGCGTACGACGGACTGGCCGGCAAGACCGGTGCGGTCGTGGCGATCGAGCCGAAGACCGGCCGGGTGCTCGCGCTGGCCACGCGGCCGTCGTACAACCCGAACGAGCTCGCCTCGCACGACCTGGAGAAGGCCAGCGCGGCGTGGAAGAAGCTGAACGAGGCCGAGGGCAAGCCGATGTCGAACCGGGCGGTCAAGGAGCTCTACCCGCCGGGCTCGACGTTCAAGCTGGTCACCGCCGCCGCGGCGCTGTCCAGCGGCAAGTACACGCCGGAGACCAAGGTGCACTCGCCGGCCGAGCTGCCGCTGCCGCAGACCACGGTCCCGCTGGTGAACGAGAACGGCCAGAACTGCGGCGGCAGCGACAACGCGACGCTGACCATCGCGCTGCGCTACTCCTGCAACACCGCGTTCGGCACCATCGGCATGGACCTGAAGGCGGACGCGCTGGCGGAGCAGGCGGCGAAGTTCGGCTTCGGCGAGCGGCAGCTGCCGGAGCTGGGCGCGGTCGCCAGCCAGTTCCCGGGCGACCCGAACGAGCCGCAGACCGCGCAGTCGGCGATCGGCCAGTTCGACGTCCGCGCCACCCCGCTGCAGATGGCGATGGTGTCGGCCGGGATCGCGAACAAGGGCGCGGTGATGAAGCCGTACCTGGTGCAGAACGTGAAGACGGCCGACCTGAAGACGGTCTCGGAGACCAAGCCGGAGGAGCTGCACCAGGCGGTCACCCCGGAGGTCGCGTCGCAGCTGACCCAGATGATGGTCGACGTGGTCGCGAACGGCACCGGCCGGCCCGGCCGGATCAGCGGCGTCGAAGTGGCCGGCAAGACCGGTACGGCGCAGACGTCGAAGGACCGCCCGCCGTTCGCCTGGTTCACCGCGTTCGCCCCCGCCAACGACCCGAAGATCGCGGTGGCGGTGATGATCGAGGACGCGAACATCCCGCGCAACGACATCGCCGGCGGCACCCTGGCCGCGCCGATCGCCAAACGGGTGATGGAGGCGGTGCTGGGCCAATGATGACGATACGGAATGATGCCGTGACAGCGCGTCTTTCCAACGGGGATCCACGTGTGGCGGCCGCTACCGTGGGCAAGTTGAGTGTGTTTCCGGACAGGTTGGAAGGCTGAGTCATGACATCGCAGGCACGTCTCGTCGGCGGCCGGTACGAAGAAGGCGAACCGCTCGGCCGCGGCGGTATGGCAGATGTCCGCAGGGGCGTCGACAACCGGCTCGGCCGGGCAGTCGCGATCAAGCGGCTGCGGGTCGACCTCGCCAGTGATGCCACCTTCCAGGCCCGGTTCCGGCGTGAGGCCCAGTCGGCCGCCTCGCTGAACCACCCGACCATCGTGTCGGTCTACGACACCGGCGAGGAGCCGGACCCGAACGGCTCCGGCGTCACCATCCCTTACATCGTGATGGAACTGGTGACCGGCAAGACGCTGCGGGACCTGATCCGCGAAGGCCGCAAGATCATGCCCGAGCGGGCACTGGAGATCACCTCCGGTGTGCTCGAGGCGCTCGACTACAGCCACCGGGCCGGCATCGTGCACCGCGACATCAAGCCCGGGAACGTGATGCTGACCCCGCAGGGCCAGGTCAAGGTGATGGACTTCGGCATCGCCCGGGCGGTCGCGGACACCTCGTCCACGATGACCCAGACCGCGGCCGTGATCGGCACCGCGCAGTACCTGTCCCCGGAGCAGGCCCGTGGTGAGACCGTCGACGCCCGCTCCGACCTGTACTCGACCGGCTGCCTGCTCTACGAGCTGCTGACCGGCCGGCCGCCGTTCGTCGGTGAGTCGCCGGTGTCGGTGGCCTACCAGCACGTCCGGGAGCAGGCGCTGCCGCCGTCCTCGTTCGACCCGGACATCCCGCCGGAGGTCGACGCGGTCGTCCTCAAGGCGCTGGCGAAGAGCCGCGAGGAGCGGTACCAGAGCGCCTCCGAGATGCGGCAGGACATCCACCGGGTGCTCGCCGGCCAGCAGGTGACCGCGCCGATGGCGGCGGTCGCCGAGACCCGCGCGATGACGAGCGCCTACTCGCCCGCCGCGGCGACCCAGGCGTTCCAGCAGCCCGGCGGCGACGACCTGCTGCCGCCGGACGACGGTCTCGACGAGGCGCAGGCGGCCCGGGCCCGGCGCAACCGCGGCCTCGCCTACTTCCTCCTCGGCCTGGCCATCGTCGCGGTCGCGGTCGGCGCGTACGCCCTGTTCACGAACATGAACAAGGACAACGGCGGTACGGCGAACCCGCCGGCCAAGGTCCAGGTGCCGGACGTGAGCGGCAAGTCGGCGGCGGACGCGACCACCATCCTGACCGACGCGGGCCTGAAGTTCGCAACCGGTCCGGCGCAGGCCAGTGACACGGTCGGCCGGGGGCTGGCGATCTCGCAGACTCCGCAGCCGAACACCGAGGCCGAGACGGGCTCGACGGTCACCGTGGTGTTCTCGTCCGGGCCGAGCGCGTTCCCGGTGCCCGACGTCCTCGGCAAGTCCGAATCCGCGGCGCGGAAGGCGATCGAGGGCACGAAGGCGAACTTCAAGGTCAAGGAAGACGTGAAGACGGAGAACAGCGCCGAGAAGGAAGGCACTGTGCTGGCGGTGAGCCCGGACCCGAGCGGTCAGTACCCGTCCGGCACCGAGTTCACCCTGACGGTGTCCAGCGGCAAGGAGATGGTCGAGGTCCCGAACGTCGTCACGATGACGCAGGACGACGCGACCAAGGCGCTCAAGGACCTGGGCTTCAAGGTCGGCTACGACCAGGGGCAAGACCCGGGCAAGCCCGACCAGACCGTGCTCCAGCAGAGCGTGAAGGGCGGCACCCAGGCCGCGAAGGGCAGCCTGGTCACGCTGACGATCAACCTGCTCCCGGAGAACACGCCGACGCCGACGCCCACGCCGACGGACTCGGAGACTCCGGAGGATCCGACCACCCCACCGATCACGATCGGCGGCTGAACCGAAGAAACCTCCCGCGGATTCCGCGGGAGGTTTCTTGTCGGGTCAGCTGACGACGGGCGCCAGGCCGGCGGAACGCGCGACCGCGTCCGGGTCGCCGCACATCACCAGCCAGTTGGCGAGCATCCGGTGGCCGCCCTCGGTGAGCACGGACTCCGGATGGAACTGGACGCCCTCGACCGCGAGGTCGCGGTGCCGGGCCGCCATGATCACGCCGGCCTCGGTCCGCGCCGTCACCTGCAGCTCGTCCGGCACGCTGTCCTGGGCGATCGCCAGCGAGTGGTAGCGGGTCGCGGTGAACGGCGACGGCAGCCCGGCGAGCACACCGGCGCCCTCGTGGAACACCTGGCTGGTCTTGCCGTGCAGCAACTCGTCGGCTCGGCCGACCACCCCGCCGTACGCGACGCCGATCGCCTGCAGGCCCAGGCAGACGCCGAAGATCGGGACCTGGCCGCCCTGCTCCCGGACGATGTCCACGCACGCGCCGGCCTCTTCCGGCGTACCGGGACCGGGGGACAGCAGGACACCGTCGTACGACGTGACGTCGTCGGGGGTGACCTCGTCGTTGCGCAGCACAGTGGTCTCGGCCTGCAACTGCTGCAGGTACTGCACCAGGTTGTAGACGAAGGAGTCGTAGTTGTCGACGACAAGGATCCGCGGCATGCGGACCATTGTGACAGCTAGCGGCCGGTCGCGGTCGGGCTGACCGACGGGGTGCGGTCGAAGCCGGGGACGGTGGCGCTCTGCAGGTCGAGGGTGCCCTCGTAGGCCGGCATCGCGATCGAGGACTCGTTCTTCACCTCGTAGCCGAGCTGGAACTTCACCACGTAGTCCTGCAGGTTCTCGATGTACTGCGAGTCGTCCAGCGCCTTCTGCAGCTTCTGCCGGTCGCCGATCGCGGTGATCTTGTACGGCGGCAGGTACGGAACGCCGTGCAGGACGACCGAGTTGCCGACGCACTTGATCCCGGTGGTGGAGATGACCCGGTGGTTCTGGATCGAGAGCGCGTCCGCCCCACCGGCCCAGAGCGCGTTCACCACGGCCTGGATGTCCTGCTGGTGGATCACCAGCCAGTCGGCGTCGACGTCCGGGTTCTCCTTCACCACCTCGGGTGGCGCGTCCTTCAGCGTGACGGTCAGTCCGGGACCGGTGACCGGCGTCGTACCGACCTGTTCGGACAGTTCCTTGAGCTGGGCGGACAGCTTCGGGTCGATCGAACCCTGCTGCGCCTGCAGCTTCTCGATGTCCTGGGTGAGCGCCGCGTGCTGGCGGACCAGGCTCGCGCTGCGACGGCTCTGTTCCTCCACCAGTCCGGCGAGCGTAGTGTTGCGGCTAGGGCGCAGGTCGGTGCCTCGGGCGTTGGTGGCGCTGGTCGCGAACAGCAGACCGGCGCACAGCAGCGCCAGCGGCGCCCCGACGCGCCACAGCGAAATACGCCTCAACCTACGCACCCGTGATCTCCATGTTGCTCTCTGCACTACGCTAACCCGGGACCGGACCCGACTACGGTCCGGGCCTGAGCTCTTAGCGCTCAGCTTATGCGTCCTTACAAGGAGTCCAGCCGTGCCCGAGTCGAGCAGTCGCAACAAGAAGAAGACCGAGAAGGTCAAGGCGGAGAAGACGCCGAAGAAGCCGCGCACCACCAGCCGCGTCTGGGTGGCGCCGCTGATGCTGGCCTGCTGGCTGCTCGGTCTCGCCTGGCTGGTCGTCTTCTACGTGGCCGGCCAGGACATCCCGGTGATGAGCGACCTGGGCAACTGGAACCTGCTGATCGGCATGGGCCTGATCGCCGTCGGCTTCGTCGTCTCCACCCAATGGATCTGACCCCACCACGACGCTGAAACCCCGCTCAGGGCGGTGAGCGGGGAGCTAATCACAGGGCTGAAGTTATCCACACCCGTATCCCCAACTGTGCACAGCATCCCGGCGACTTGTCCCCAGGTTCTCCCCGACTTCTCCACGACTCCCGGCGCAAACTCCGCAAAATCTGTGGATAACTCAGGTTTGAGCGAATCAGTTTCCACACCGTTCACGTAGCCGTGGCGCGGGCGTACCGTCGAAGGGCCCGATCAGCGGCCTGAGAGACGGGGAGGTCACGATGTTCGTTCAGGTCATTCAGGGGCAGGTGCAGGACGCCGAACAGGCGCACGCCGCGTTCGACAGGTGGGTGGAGGAGTTGGCGCCCGAGGCGACCGGCTGGCTGGGGACGACAGCTGGAGTCACCGAGGACGGGCGGTTCATCGCGCTGGCGCGGTTCGAGTCCGCCGAGGCAGCCCGGCAGAACAGCGAGTCGCCGGCGCAGGACAAGTGGTGGCACGAGTTCTCCTCGATGCTGACCGGTGACGCGACCTTCCACGACAGCGACGACGTCATCGTCGACGTGCACGGCGAGCCCGACACGGCCGGCTTCGTCCAGGTCATGCAGGGTGCCGGCAGCAACCCGGAGCGCGCCCGCGAGCTGATGGCCCAGGACCCGGAGATCTGGGCCGACTTCCGGCCTGACGTCATCGGCAGCCTCACCGCGATGTACGACGGCGGCGACTACACGATGGCCATGTACTTCACCAGCGAGGCGGAGGCCCGCGAAGGCGAGCAGAAGGAGCCGCCGCCGGAGTTGCAGGCGCAGATGGACGAGCTGCAGTCCCTGGCCGAGGGCCCGCCGGCGTTCTTCGACCTCAAGCAGCCCTGGCTGTACTCGCCGACGTCTACGTAGAGATATATGTAGACATCTACGCACCTCCTACGTATAGTTCTACGTAGGAGGAGAGAGAGTATGCCCAACAAGACGATCTACGTGTCGGACGACGACCTGCCGCTGTACAAGAGGGCGCAGGAGCTCGCCGGGAACCTGTCCTCGGCGATCTCCATCGCGCTGCGCAAGTACGTCGAGCTGGAGGAAGGCCGACTCGAGGGGTACGACGAGATCACCGTGCGAGTGGGCCGGGGCGCCGGCCGCAAACAGCGGTTCTCCGGCGTGCTGCTCGCCGAAGGCGGCCGTTCCAGCAAGTCCGGGTACGAGGCCTTCAAGGTCTACCGCAGCCGGACCGGGAAGTTCGTCCTGCACGCCGACCGCCGCAACCAGTTCGTCCAGGGAGCCGACGACGAGCAGTACCTGTCCGGCTGGCGTTCCTGGATCGGCAACTGGAGCACCGACCAGTCCTGGAGCATGGCCCAGGGCGAGGCCACGCTGCACGTGGTCGAGACGCTCGAGGAACTGCGCGACCTGATCCCCGACGACCTCTACGGGCTGGTCGAGGAAGCCGCCGACCAGCCTGCGGTGGAGGACCTCGACATCTGACCCCACCTCTCTGACCGAACAGCCCTGACCCACCGACCGCGCCTGGCGGCTCGGCTGGATCAGCACGCCCAAATCCTCTCCTCCACAGACCCTTCAGGCCACCTGGGTCAGGTTCACCCTGCCCAAAATCACCCAAGGAACCCTCATGTCATCAGCAATCGACGTGCGCGGACTGCACAAGTCGTACGGCGACAAGGTCGTGCTCGGCGGCATCGACCTGAACGTTGCCGAAGGCACCATCTTTTCCCTGCTCGGCCCGAACGGCGCCGGCAAGACCACCGCGGTGCAGATCCTGTCCACCCTGATCGCCGCCGACGCCGGCGAGATCCGGGTGGCCGGCCACGACCTGCACCAGGACCCGGAGGCGGTCCGCGCCGCGATCGGCGTCACCGGCCAGTTCTCCGCGGTGGACGGCCTGCTCACCGGCCGCGAGAACCTCATCATGATGGCCGACCTGCACCACCTCGGCCGCCGGGAGGCCCGGCGCCGGGCCGACGAGCTGCTCGAGCAGTTCGACCTGGTCGAGGCCGGCCAGAAGCTCGCCATGACGTACTCGGGCGGGATGAAGCGCCGGATCGACCTGGCCATGACCCTGGTCGGCACCCCGCGGATCATCTTCCTGGACGAGCCCACGACCGGTCTCGACCCGCGCAGCCGGCACAACATGTGGCAGCTGATCCGGCAACTGGTCACCGACGGCGGCGTGACCGTCTTCCTCACCACGCAGTACCTGGAGGAGGCGGACCAGCTCGCCGACCGGATCGCCGTACTGGATCACGGCCGGCTGGTTGCCCAAGGTACGGCGGAGGAGCTGAAGCGGCTCGTCCCCGGCGGCCACATCCGGCTGCGGTTCACGTCGCCGGACGAGTTCGCGCTGGCCGAGCAGGTGCTGCCTACCGCGGTGCCGAACAACGAGTCGCTGGTCCTGCAGGTGCCGAACGACGGCAGCGTGCACTCACTTCGGGCGCTGCTGGCCCGGATCGATGACGCCTCGCTCGAGGTCGACGAACTGACTGTCCACACCCCCGACCTGGATGACGTGTTCTTCGCCGTCACCGGTCAGCCGACTGTTCACGAGGAAGTGACGACCAAATGAGTTACGCACTCCAAGACACCGCCACCATGCTGCGCCGCAACCTGCGGCACGCGCAGCGCTACCCCGGTCTGTCGCTCGGCGCCCTCGGGATGCCGGTGGTGATGATCCTGCTGTTCGGCCTCGTCTTCGGCGACACCTTCTCGGCCGGTCTCGGCGGCGCGAACGGCTTCGACTACATCGACTTCCTCACCCCGGGCATCCTGCTGATGTCGATCGCATCCGGGACGATGTCGCCCGCGGTCGCCGCCTGCATGGACATGACCGAGGGGATCGTGGCCAGGTTCCGGACGATGGCGATCTTCCGGCCGGCCTTCCTGACCGGGCACGTGCTGGGCAACGTGATCCTGACGGTCGTCAGCCTGGCCCTGGTGGTCGGCTTCGCCATCCTGATCGGGTTCCGCCCGAACGCGTCGGTCGCGGACTGGCTGCTGGCGGGCGGGTTGCTGGTCGCGCTGACCATCTCCCTGACCTGGTTCGCGATCGCCCTCGGGCTGACCAGCAAGACCCCGGAGGGCGCGAGCAACATCGTGCTCCCGATCAGCCTGCTGCTGCCCTTCCTGAGCAGCACGTTCATCCCGCTGGAGGCGATGCCGAGCGGTATCCGCTGGTTCGCCGAGTACCAGCCGTTCACCCCGATCATCGAGACCTTGCGGCACCTGCTGATCGGCACCCCGGTCGACACCGGCACCGGCTGGCTCGCCCTCGCCTGGTGCGCCGCGATCGGGATCGTCGGCTACTTCTGGGCCCAGAAGAGCTACAACAAGGGCACGGTGGCCTGAGACAGGGCGCCGAGCAGGTTCGCCCGGGTGCGGATGTGCGCGGGGACCAGTAGGTCGCAGTCAGGGTTGGTGACCGGTTCGCCGGCCACGACCTGGAGGGGGATCACGCCGGTCCAGTAGGGCAGGTCGAGGTCCTCCTCCTCGTCGTTGGCCGGCCCGGAGCGGGTCTTCACCGAGGCTTCGGTGAGGGAGAGGGCCAGGACGGACGTCTTGGCGAGCTCCTTGCGGTTGGGTGGGCGGACGGCTCGCGAGCGGCCGGGGACCAGGTGGTCGACGATGCAGTTGAGGCCTTCCAGCTTCTCGTCGGGGTCGGTCACCAGGCGGGGGACGCCGAAGATCACCGCGGAGCGGTAGTTGACCGAGTGATGGAACGCCGACCGGGCCAGCACCAGCCCGTCGGTGTGGGTGATCGTCACGCAGATCGTCTGCTCCGGCGCGGCGACCACACTGCGGGCGGCGACCGAACCGTGCAGGTACAGCGTCCCGTCCGGGCCGCGGTCCAGATCCACGCCGTACGCCGTCGGCAGCACGAGCGGGGCGCCGTCCACCACGACACCCAGGTGGCAGAACATCCCGTCGAGGAGCACGTCGAACAGTGCCTCGCGCTCGGTGGCCGCGCGCTCCTTCGAGCGGCGCAGAGTGGTCCGGTCGGTCGGCTGCAGCGGAGTACTGGTCATGTCACCAGAGTCCTGGAATCAGTGGCATGCTGGCACGGTCCATTCCCGACCGAATTGGGTAGTCCATTCGTGCAGAGCTCGCTGCCGCTGATCCTCGATCGCACCGACCGGCTGCCGCTCCACCTGCAGTTGGCCGAGCAGTTCCGCGCTGCGATCCGGGACGGCCGGCTCGCAGCCGGTCACCGGCTGCCGTCCACGCGGGACCTGGCCAAGGACCTGTCCGTGTCCCGGTCGGTGGCGCAGGCGGCGTACGACCAGCTGCACGCCGAAGGCTGGATCGAGGGCCGCACCGGCGCCGGCACCTTCGTGACGGACGTCGCGCCTCTGCAGCCCGCCGTACGGCGCCGCGCTGCAGCCCGGCCTGATCCCGCCGAGCCGTTGCTGACGCTCCGGCCCGGCATCCCGTACATCGGCCCGACGCCGGATCCCGGTTGGCGCCGCGCCTGGCGTGAGGTGTCGACGCAGTCCCCGCCGCCCGGGTACGACGACGAGGCCGGGCTGCCCGCGCTCCGGGAGGCGCTCGCCGAGCACGTACGACGGGTCCGTGGGATCGCCTGCGGCCCGGAGAACCTGCTGATCACCAACGGCACCGTCCACGGTCTCCGGCTACTCCTCACGGTCACCCGGCAGCCCGGCGACCGGATCGCGATCGAGGACCCCGGCTACCTGAACGCCGTGGTCGCCGCCCGAGACCATCGGCTCGAGATCGTCGACGTACCGGTGGACGAGGACGGCCTCCAGGTGTCGGCGCTGACCGACGACGTTCCGGCGGCGTACGTGACCCCGTCGCACCAGTACCCGCTCGGCGGCCGGCTCCCGGTTGCCCGGCGCAACGAGCTGATCCGGTGGGCGCGCCGGACCGGGGCGATGCTGATCGAGGACGACTACGACAGCGAGTTCCGGTACGACGTCGCGCCGCTACCCGCGCTCGCGCAGCTGGACCTGGATCGCGTGGTCCACCTCGGGACGCTCTCGAAGACGCTGAGCCCGGCGCTGCGCCTCGGCTGGCTGGTCGCCTCCGACACGATGGTGGACCGGCTCGCCACCTTCCGCGCCGAGTCCGGCGACTGGCCCGGCTGGCCGATGCAGGCCGCGCTCCTCGCCATGCTCCGCGACGGCTACCTGGACCAGGCGGTCCGCCGATCCCGCCGGCTGTACTCGGACCGCCGTACCCACACCTGCACAGTCCTTGCCCCCTACGGCCAGGTGATCGGTCAGGACGCCGGTCTGCACATCACGTTGCTGCTGCCGGAGCACGTGGAGGACCGCCAAGTGGCAGTCGCCGCACGCGCGGCCGGTGTTGTGGTCGCGCCGTTGAGCGAGTACCGCCGTACGACTCCCGGCCCGCCCGGACTCGTCATCGGCTACGCGACCCCGACCACCGAGAACCTGCACAAGGCCCTCGACATCCTGACCGACGTCCTCAGTCGCCGTTGAGCGGGTCGAGCACGGGTACGACGCCCCAGCGGAAGTGGACCGGCTCCGGGAAGGCCTCGTAGTTGACCATGCCGATGGAGTTGATCACCGTCGCGGTCCCGTTGGCGTGACCGACGGCGTACAGGTAACCCTGTTTGGTGTGCCGGTCGATGGCGAGGAGCAGGGTGCCGTACTGACCGCACTTGCTCGCGACCAGCGCCTCGAAGCCCTGCCAGGTCCGGCTGCGCACCTGCTTGACGACCGGCTTCATCGGCGAGGCCGTCGGGATGCGCACGGTGTAGAGCGCGCCACCCCGGGTGTTCACCAGGAACGTGTCGTAGGTCGAGGTCTTGCTGATCAGGGCCATCGCCTTGACCGATCCGAATCCGGCGGCGGAGCCGGCGCTACGCCAACCGCTGCTCGTCACGTTCCACCGGAACAGCACACCGTCACTACGCAACCCGTACGCCGTCGCACGCTGCGCAGTCTGGGCCACTTCCAGCGCGGTGAAGTTCGTCCACCCACCACCGACCCGGCTGAACCTGACCGCGCCGATCAACTGACCAGACTCATCGGTCGTGTAGGCGACCCGCGACAGCGCGTCCCCCTGCACCACCCACCCGTGCACATCCGCCCCCGCCACGTTGGGCTCGCGGACCGTGGTGCTATTCAGCCGAACCGACCCCGGCGCGAACACGTCCCAGGTCAGCCGACTGTCCGTAACCCCCGGCGGCGTCCCAGCCTGCACCCCCGTGCTGACATGCACCCCTTTGGCATTCACCGCCCCCACCCGCACACTGCAAGCCCCGGCCGTACCCTCCGCGACCGCGCCCACAGGCGCCAAAACAACCCCCGCCAAAACCCCAGCCAGCCCGATTCCAACCCACCGACGCACCATGGCAACCTCCCACCAACCTTGATGCGCACCGGGCGGCAGAAGTTATTCCCCGTTCAACGGGTCAAAGGCGAGCCGCCACCGGAAGTAGACCGGATCGGCGAACGTGCCTTGTACCCCGGACGGCAGGTTCGAGTGGACGGCGTGTCAGGCCGAGCGGGGTTCGCGGAACTGGTCGAGGTCGAGCTCGACCTCCATGCCGTTGAGGACCGCGACGATGCGGGGGTTCTCGGCACCCGTCGCGTGCAGGTAGTCCGCCAGGGTCGACAGCAGCATGTCGTTCCGTCGTTCGAGCCGGGAGACGACCGCTTGGCCGACGCCGAGCCTCTCCGCGACTTCCACCTGCGTCAGATCGCCCGCCCTGCGGATCATCGCGAGGTTCTCGGCATACACCCGATCCATCTCCCGCGCCTCAGCCTCAACCTCCGCGACCCCGGCCGCAACCTCTGGCCGTGCCAGCAGCCGGTCGACCCGCGCATTGCCCCGCACGAACCCCGCCCGCTCGGACTTCTTCCTACTCATGCCGACCCCTCATCGCTTCTCGCTTCCACTGGTCGATGAGACCGTCAGCGCGTACGCCGACGGAGTTGTAGAAGACGTCACCGATCCTTGCCTTGTCACCCGCGAACAGTGCGACGACGACCGTGTCGGAGTCCGGCGGAAACCAGCAGATGAGGCGGACGGCGACGCCTGGCCGGTACGGATGCGAAACCCTCCACAACGGATACCGCTTTGACTGCCGAACCCACCGCAGGGTCGCGGTTTCCGTGTCCCGCGTGGGTGGCTCCTTGAGTTCTTGGAGATGTTTGAGCGCAGCGGTGACCAGGATGAGGAACTTCGCATGTGCCTCTCCCTTCTCGACCCGCGCCTCGAGGTCATCGAGCCAGGCATCGAACTCTGCCGGCCAGTCGATCTGCATCGCTCGACTATGACATCAAAGTCATATGACCTCAAAACCATATCCACAGGCGCCCGTGCGGGCAACCACTCTGCGACAACCGTTACTTTCGCTCCCATTGGCGAGCTAGCCAGCTCTCCGCAGTTGTCCCGGGTGAGTGGCTCGGGCGACGCCACGGGGTGGTCGAGTACGCGGGCGGCAGCACGAGTGGACGAAGCGCGCGATAGCACGCGCAAGCGAAGCAGGCGTGGTGTCTTACGGGTGGGTGCGGTTGGCTCTGGTCGGGGGTTGGACGACGGGGGTGTCGTTGGGCCAGGTGAGTTCGGAGAGCCACATGGTTCGGCCGGGTGGATCGATGCCTACGGCGGCTGGGTCCCAGGCGTGGTAGACGAACCAGTCGCGGTTGTCTTTGGTGAGGACAATGTTGTGGCCGGGGCCGGCGGCGTCGTCGGAGCTCACCAGGATGGGGTCGCCGGACTTCTTGCACGGGCCGGTGGGGGTGGTGCAGAGGGCGTGGCCGACGGCGTACGTCGACTTGTCGTAGGCGTTGGCGGAGTAGAAGAGGTGGAACTTGCCGTTCCGTTCCACCATGTACGGCGCCTCGACCAGATCACCCTCCCACGCCAGGTCCTGCTTGATCAGCCGACGAGTCGGACCGACCAGCGTGAGCCCGTCGGGGGAGAGCTCGGAGACGTAGATCCAGGTGTCGACCCCGATCGCGTTCCCGTCGTTCTTCCAGTACAGCCAGCGCTTGCCCGACGAGTCCTCGAAAGGCGAGGCGTCGATCGACCCACCCTCGGCAACCTGACAGATCAACGGCTTGGACGATTTGTCGACATATGGACCTGTCGCCGAGGCAGCCACCGCGACCCCGATGCACTGCCGACCGGACGCGTCGTCGGAGGTCGTGTAGTACATGACGTACCGGTCAGCAGCATGTACGGCGACCTCCGGCGCCCACACCTTGCCGGGCGTCGTCCACCCCGGCAGCGTCGGCAGCGCGTCCCCGACCTGTTCCCACGACACCAGGTCCGCCGACTTCAACGTCTGCACGTTGCCGAGCGTGCCGTTCGTCGCGAAGGCGACGTAGCCGTTGTCCACGGCAATCACCTGCGGATCCGCGAAATTCTGGTCGTACACCGGGTTGGTGAAGCCCACCGTCGTCGCTCCTTCCGTGGCCGGGGACGCCGCGCCGGGGTCGCTGCAGCCGGCCGTGACCAGCAACAGCAGCAGCAACCCCAGCCGACGCGTCATCTCACTTGCTCTCGTAGAACCGCAGGTACTCGAACGTCGCCACCGGCGGGACCGGAGCGCCGGTGAACTCACCGTGCGCGTACAGCCCCAATTGAGCCTTGGCCGGCAGCACCCACGACGCACCCCAGGTCCAGTTCTTCCCGTCCACGGACGTCGCCGCCCGGTAGACGTGCTCACCCGCCGCGTTCTCGTGGTACGCGAGCCGCATCCACAGCGTCGGAGCCGACCGCCCGATCGCAGCCGCGCCGTACGACGTCGCCCCGTCAGACGGCCGCGCCACCAGCTCACGGCCGAACTCGGTCTGCCGCGTCCGCCAGATCGAGACGTTGCCGAGCCGCGCGAAGTCGCTGTCGTTCAGGTACGCGATCATCCCGGCCTGCTGGTAGTTGCGGATGTCGCCCTCACCGAGGTCGAGGTGCAGCTTGGTCTCCGCGATCCAGCTCTTGGTCGACGGCGTGCTGTGGAACAGCAGCCCAGCGGTGTTCCCACCACCGACCAGGTCGGCGTTCTGCAACGGCCACGACAGTTTGCCGTCAGCAACAACCGCCGTGTCGTCCTGCCGCACCCACGACCAGTCGCCGCCCAAAGACCCATCAAACTCGTCGCCCGACAGCAGGTCCCCGGTCCGCGGCACGTCGGCCAGCCGCCGTACCGGAGGAGCCACCGGCCGCACCGTCAGGTTGTCCAGCTCAGCCGACCCAAGCCACGCCACCGGCGCCGACTTCAGCGACAGACCGGGTACGGCGAGCTGCGCCTCGGCATACACGTCACCGAGCCCCGCGTCGTTCACCCGCGCAGTCACGGTGGACCCGGACACCTGCACGCTCAGCTTGTTCCAATCAGACCGATCGAAGTCCGCAGGCAACGCAGCAGACGCAGTACGGCGACCAGCCACAACAGTGATCTTGGACCCGGACACCGACGCGACCACCTGGCCACCGCCAAGGACCGTCGTGAACGAGTTCCCCAACCGCACGTCGGCCTCGACCCGCACCGACCCACCAGAAGCCGACTGCCGAGTCCGAGCTGCCCCGGAAATCGAAGCGGTAGGCCCACCAAGCGCATCACCAGGCGAACGAGTCGCGCCGATCAGCCCACCAGCCGGGTCGGCGGCGTTGATCCCGAGCCCGGATCCGGTCGTCGGCGCCGGCACCGGCCCATCGGACGGACCCAGACCGGCCCGCGTCCGCGGCCAGCCGTCGATCCAGTCGATCCGGTCGATCAGCATCGGCCGCCGGTTGATCCCGAACGGGTCGGTCAGCCACGGCGTCGCGCGGTCGATCGCGTGGTACACGATGTGGTCCTGCCCGGCCGCATCCGTCATGAACGCGTGGTGGCCCGGCCCGATCCACTTGTTGCCGTTCTGCGTGATGACCGTCGTACCACCGACCCGCGAGTCCGTCATCGCGGCGCCGTCGGCGTCCACGAAGGGCCCCCGCGGGGAGCGGGAGCGACCGGCGAACACCGAGTAGCCGGTGGTCGGGCCGGCGCAGCAGTTCATCGACGAGCCCATCAGGTAGTACCAGCCGTCGCGGTAGACGGCGTACGCACCCTCGTAGCGGTCGCCGACCGTGACCTGAGTCGGTGAGCCAACCGCCTGCAGACCGTCCGGCGTGAGCTCGGTGACGGAGATGCCGCCGTAGAAGCCGCCGTAGTAGAGGTACCGCTTGCCGTCGGCGGCGGTCAGCAGCGCCGGGTCGATGGTGCCGAAGTAGCCGCCGTTGCCGTCCGGCTTCGGCGTGACGACCGGGCCGTCGGTGGCAGTCCACGGTCCCGCCGGGGTCGGGGCGGTGGCCACGCCGATCGCGGGATCGCCGCCGGGGTTGGCCGCGGTGTCGGTGACGGTGAAGTACATGACGTACCGGCCGTCGAAGTACCGGATGTCCGGCGCCCAGAAGAAGGAGCCGGGCGCCGCCCAGGCGGGCTTGGTCTGCTCGTCGAAGACCGTGCCGAGGTACTCCCAGGAGCTGAAGTCCTTGGTCCGGGCGATGTGCATCAGGCCGAACGGCCCGTTCGCCACCAGCGGGTCGGAGGTGGCGTACGCGTACCAGTAGCCGTCGCGGCCCTGGATGATCGACGGATCGGCGAACGTGTCGGCGAAGCTCGACGAGATGGCGTTGGTCGTGGTCGGAGCCGGCGCTGCGGTGGCAGCCGACGTACCGGCTGCCACCGCGGCCACGGCAACTGCCGCGGCCAGCAAACGTCTCTTGGAAGGCACAGGCGGGTCCCCTCTTGGA
This sequence comes from Kribbella sp. NPDC002412, assembly GCF_053592935.1. Classification (NCBI taxonomy): domain Bacteria; kingdom Bacillati; phylum Actinomycetota; class Actinomycetes; order Propionibacteriales; family Kribbellaceae; genus Kribbella; species Kribbella sp. NPDC002412. The sequence continues at coordinate 47,981 of NZ_JBSFBL010000025.1, read as the reverse complement.
ACGGATATCAACCTTTGATGCCGCTACGCGCGACACCTTCGATCACGTACCGCTGGACGAACACGTAGAGGATCAGGACGGGTACGGCGGCCACCGTCGCGCCGGCCATGATCACCGGGTAGTCGGTGGTGTAGGCCCCCTGGAGCAGGGACAGACCGGCCGGCAGCGTGAGCCGCTCCGGGCTGAACAGCACGAACAGCGGCCAGATGAAGTCGTTCCAGTTGGACAGGAACGACAGCACGGTCAGCGTGGCCAGGGCCGGCTTGGCGTTCGGCAGAATGATCCTGCTGAAGACGATCCAGGCGTTCGCGCCGTCGATCAGCGCGACCTCCTCGAGCTCCTTCGGGATGGCCAGGAAGAACTGCCGCATGAAGAACACCCCGAAGGCGCCGGCCGCGCCCGGGACCACCAGCGCCCAGAGTGTGTCCAGCCAGGCGAACTGGTCCATCAGCAGGTAGTTCGGCATCAGGAACACGAAGCCGGGGACGAACAGGGTCAGCAGGATCACGCTGAAGATCGCGTTCTTGAACCGGAAGCTCATCCGGGCCAGCGCGTAGCCGGCCATCGACGCGACCACCACGACGAGTACGGCGTGCAGCGTGGCGGCGGCGAAGCTGTTCAGCGCCCAGCGCAGCACCGGGTTCTGCCCGCCGGTGGTGAGCACCTCGCCGTACGCCCGGCCGGACGGCTCCTGCGGGATCAGCGTCGGCGGGTCGGACTGCGACTCGCCGACGGTCTTGAACGAGGTGATCACCATCCACAGCAGCGGAAGGATCACCAGCAGGGTCAGCAGGATCACCAGCACCCAGAACGCGGCCGACGGTCGGCGCCTCATGACTTCCGCTCCCTCATCAACGCGAAGGCGACCAGCGAGACGACCGCCAGCGCGGCCGCGAGCACATAGCTCATCGCTGCGGCCTGGCCCATCCGGAACTGGCCGAAGCCGATGTCGGTGATCACCATCAGCGCGGTCGTGGTGGTGTCGCCCGGCCCGCCCTGCGTGATCAGCAGCGCCTGGCCGAACATGTTCGCACTGGCCAGCAGGGTGATCGTGACGATGAAGACGGTGACCGGCCGCAGCCCGGGCAGCGTGATGTGCCGGAACTGCTGCCAGCGGTTCGCCCCGTCGAGCTGGGCCGCCTCGTACTGCTCGGCCGGGATGTCCTGCAGCCCGGCCAGGTAGATGATCGAGTTGAAGCCGGCCGTCCACCAGACAGTGACCAGGACGAGTGAGATCCAGGCCCATGGCTGGTCGTTCGTCCAGCCGATCTCGGGCAGCCCGAACAGTTCGAGGAACGCGTTCAGGATGCCGAAGTTGGTGTCCAGGATGTACCGGAACATCAGGCCGATGACTGCGACGCCGAGCACGAACGGCGCGAAGTACACGGCCCGGAAGAACGTCCGGCCCGGGAACTTCCGGTTCAGCAGCACGGCCAGACCGAGCGGCACCGCCACCAGGAGCGGCACCGACGCGACCGTGAAGATGCCGGTCGCCCGCATGCCGTGCCAGAACGGCTCGGCCGTCGCCGTCAGCGGGTCGAACAGGTCCTTGTAGTTCTGCAGCCCGACGAACGGCTTCCCCGGCAGCTGGAAGTCCCAGTCGTGCAGGCTCATCCAGAGCCCGAACAGCGCCGGCCCGACCACGAACAGCAGGAACAGCAGCAAGTAGGGCGCGAGGAACAGGTACGGCGTCGCCCGCCCGTACCCGCGCACCGGGGAGGAGGCGCGGGTGCGACGCTTGCCGATCGCACCCGCCTCTGCCTGGGCGACCATCGCCTACGCGCCGTACTTCTTGCGGTTCGCCTCGAGGATCTTGTCCGCGCGGGCCGCCGCGTCGCTCAGCGCCTTGGCCGGCTCGGCCTTCAGCAGCACGGCCTCGTTGACCGCCTTGTTCATCTCGTTCAGGGCGTCACCGATGCCCGGCACCGGCGGCGGGAAGTGCAGGTCGTCGATCTGGGTGGCCAGCGTCGCCTGCTCCGGCAGCGCCTTGAACTCGGCCGACTCGCGGACCTGCTTGCGGGCCGGCACCTGGCCGCCCTTCGCCCACTCCAGCGACTTCTGGCTGATGTAGTTGACGAACACCCGGGACGCGGTGGACTTGTTCTGGTCCGGCGTCTTCAGCTTGGGCAGCACGAACTGGTGCGACCCGGCCCAGGCGGCCTTGTTGTCGCCGATGGTGGGCAGCGCGGCCACGCCCCACTCCAGGCCCTTCTTCTCCTTGAACGTGTTGATGTTCCAGATGCCGTTCCAGACGAACGCGTTCTTGCCGTTCATCACCGCGATGTTGTCGGCGTCCTGGGCGACGTTCTTCGGGCTGTGCCCGTTCTTCACCAGGTCGACGAACCAGCTGAGGCCCTTGACGCCCGGCTCCTCGTGCCAGGTCGCCTTCGACGAGTCGTCGTTGAACAGGTCGCCGCCGAACTGCCACAGCAGCGCCTGCACGGTGAGGACGCCGGTGAACGGGAACGGCGTGGCCCAGTGTCCCTGGATGCCCTTGCCCTTCAGCGCGTCCAGCGCCGCCGCGTACTCGTCGGCGGTCGTCGGCGGCTTCTCCGGGTCGAGGCCGGCCGTCTGCATCAGGGTCTTGTTGTAGAAGAACCCGAGCGGGTGGACGTCGAGCGGGATGCCGTACCGCTTCCCGTTGAACTCACCGGCCTTCCACACCACGTCGGCGAAGTCGGACTGCTGCAGGTTCAGCGACTTGGCCACGTCGTCGAGCGGCTCGATCACGTTCCGGGCCGCGTTGGTGGCCAGCGAGTCGACGTGCATGATCGCGACGGCGGGACCACGGCCGCTGCTCACCGCGGTGGGCAGCTTCGTGTAGTAGTCGGCCCACTGCATCACGGTCATCTTGACCTTGATGTTGCTGTGCTCGGCGTTGAACTGGTCGACCAGTTTCCGCATGAACGGGCCGTCACCGCCGGTGAAGCCGTTCCAGAAGTCGAGTTCGACGTTCGGGCCGTCGTACCCCTTGGCTCCGCCGTCGCCGGTGGCGGGCGCGGAGCCGGGCTTGCCGGCCGATCCCTCGCCGCAACCGGCGAGGATGCCGGCGGCACCGGCTGCGCCGATACCGCCGATGACGAGGCGTCGGCTGATGGTGTTCACGATGTTCCTCCAGGGGAGAGGTGCCCTCTTACAGGGACAGGCGCAGTAGGTGCCAAGAGGCGGGGGGCAACGTGGTGGTGCAGGTGCCGTCGACGATCTCGGTGCCGTCCACGGCGCGGGGCACCACCCGGTCCGGGTCGTCCGCGGTGTTCACCGCGGCCCGGTCGTCGTCATACAGAGCCAGGTGCTCGAGCACCCGGTACCCAGGGGCCAACGGGACCTCCAGGTCGACCTTGTCGGTCTCACTCCGGTTCACCACGAATACCGTGAGTTCCCGGGTGTTCTCGTCGTACGTCGCTGTGCTCCACAGCGCCGGGACCCGGCCGAACGCGGCGGTGTCGATGTCCGGGCCGCCGGTGACCGCGGTCTGCAGCACGGTCGGGCCGGCGTACTTCGCGGTCAGCGCGAACGGGTGGAAGATGGTCTGCCGCCAGGCCCGGCCGCCGGGTTCGGTGCGGATCGGGCCGATCACGTTGACCAGTTGCGCCAAGCAAGCGATCTTCACCCGGTCGGCGTGCCGGAGCAGGGTGATCAGCAGGCTGCCGACCACCACCGCGTCGTCGACGGTGTAGGTGTCCTCGATCAGCGGGCTCACCTCGCGGATGCCGAGACCGAGCTCACCCGGGAAGTGCTGCTGGTACCAGACGTTCCACTCGTCGAACGACAGGGTGATCTCTTTGTCGCTGCGCTTGAGCGCCTTGACGTGGTCGGCGGTCGCGATCACCGAGGTGATCATCCGGTCCATCTCCTCGGCCGCCGCGAGGAAGCTCGCCTGGTCGCCGTTCTTCGGCTCGTAGTAGGCGTGCAGGCTGATGTGGTCGACCAGGTCGTAGGTGCGCTCCAGGACCACGCGCTCCCACTCGCCGAAGGTCGGCATCCCGGCGTTGCTGGAGCCGCAGGCCACGAACTCGAGCCCGGGGTCGACGCGGCGCATCGCGTTCGCGGTCTCCTCGGCGAGCCGGGCGTACTCCTCGGCGGTCTTGTGGCCGATCTGCCAGGGCCCGTCCATCTCGTTGCCGAGGCACCAGACCCGGATGTCGTGCGGTTCGGGGTTGCCGTTGGCGACCCGGCGGTCGGGCAGCTCGGTGCCGGCCGGGAGGTTGCAGTACTCCAGCAGCTCGACGGCTTCCCTGATCCCGCGGGTACCGAGGTTCACCGCCCAGATCGGGTCGACGCCGGCCTTGCGGGACCAGGCCACGAACTCGTCGGTGCCGAACTGGTTCGGCTCGATCGCCCGCCAGGCCAGGTCCAGCCGGCGCGGCCGCTGGTCCTTCGGCCCGACGCCGTCCTCCCAGTCGTAGTTGGAGACGAAGTTGCCGCCGGGGTAGCGGATCGTGCTGACGCCGAGCTCGCGGACCAGCTCGAGCACGTCCTGGCGGAACCCGTCGGCGTCCGCGGACGGGTGCCCGGGCTCGTAGATCCCGGTGTAGACGCAGCGTCCCATGTGCTCGACGAACGAGCCGAACAACCGCCGGTCGAGCGCCCCGACGACGAACGCCGGATCCACCACAAGCCGTGCCACGGAGCCTCCCAGCAGTGTTTACATCGTTTAACCCGGATTTCTACAACGATTGACATCTGCTGTAAAGGGCTCGGCTCCCGCACACTGAGTGACATGCCGAGAATCCAGTCAGTCGTGATCCACTGCCGTGATCCGTACCTGCTCGCGCCGTTCTGGAGCCTGGCCACCGGCCTGCCCGTGCACCCGGACGACGTCAAGTCGCTGGCCTCGCACTCGCTGGAGGACGACGAGTCCGTCCTGCTCGGCGCGCGGGAGGGCTTCCACGTCTGGATCACGCCGGCCGAGGAGCTCAAGCCACCGGGCCGGATCCACCTCGACGTCACCGGCGAGGACGAGGACCTGCGGTCGCTGGTCAAGGCCGGCGCGGCGGTCGTCCGGGAGCTCCCGCACTGGACCGTGCTGTCCGATCCGGAAGGCAACGAGTTCTGTTTCGTCCCGGCCGTGGCACACTCGGGCTCGTCGACCACGTGAGCGGGCCGGGTGACACGCCGGGTGAGACGGAGGTACGGATGACGACCAGGCTGAGTGATGTGGCGGCCCGCGCCGGGGTGTCGGTGAAGACGGTGTCGAACGTCATCAACGACTACCCGCACATCACCTCGCAGACCCGGGCGAAGGTCGAGGCCGCGATCGCGGCGCTGGACTACAAGCCGAACGTGAGCGCCCGCTCGCTGCGCAAGGGCCGGTCGGACTTCATCGCGCTGGCGATCCCGGAGATGGCCTCGCCGTACTTCGCGGAGCTCGGCGCGGCGATCAGCCGGGCCGCGAAGAAGCGCGGGATCACCGTGCTGATCGACCAGACCGAGGGCGAGTCCGGAGCCGAGAAGCTGGTCCTGGACGGGATGCGCGGGCAGCTGATCGACGGCATCATCTTCTCCCCGATCACCACCGCCCCGGCCAAGATCGGTACGGCGGGAACCGCGAAACCCCTGGTCCTGCTGGGCGAACGGCCGGCCGGCGGCACCTTCGACCACGTCGCGGTCGATTCGGTCCAGGCATCCTTCGACGCGACCACGCACCTGGTCTCGATCGGCCGGCGCCGGATCGCGGCCATCGGCGTCGGCGGTGGCGCCGGCACCGGCGCCGTACGGCGGAAGGGCTATCGGAAGGCGTTGAAGGCCGCCGGGCTGCCGCACGACCCGGCGCTCGAGCTGGCCGGGACCGGCTACCACCGGCCGGACGGCGCCGCGTCGATGCGCGAGCTGCTGGCGCTGCCCGAGCCGCCGGATGCCGTGTTCTGCTTCAACGACCTGCTCGCGCTCGGAGCCCTGCGCACATTGGCCGACGCGGGGTTGAAGGTGCCGGACGACGTGGCCGTCGTCGGATTCGACGACATCGAGGACGGGCGCTACCACTCGCCGTCGCTGACCACGATCTCGCCGGACAAGGAGTGGCTGGCGGAGAACGCGGTCGGCCTGCTGCTGGAGCGCATCGCCGGCAACGCCGAGGCCGCTCGTCGCGACCTCAGCGTGCCGTACACGTTGGAGATCCGGGAGTCGACCGCCGGTTAGAAGACCGCCGCGCAGGCGACCAGGTTGGCCGTCACGCTTGCGCCGCGGGCGACGGTGATCGACCGCGACTCCAGCACCTGGCCGTCGGGACGCTCACAGGTGAGCATCCAGTTCTCCGTGCCGCCTTCCTGGACGACGATCGGCCGGGTCGACGGGTTGGTGTGCCAGGTGTAGGTGCCACCGGCCGACACGACCATCGTGGTCTCGAGGACGTCGGGCACCTGCGTCCCGTTCCAGGTCTTGGTGGTGAACGACTTCTTCAGCCGCAGTACGGCGCCCGCCGGGCCGCTCCCGGTGATCACCGAGTGCCGCGCCGGGTTGATCGTGCTCTCGGCCGCGAGCAGGAAGGCGGCCCGATTGCCCTTGCCCGCCGTACTCCCGGAACCGAAGTAGTAGTTCACCACGTTCGAGAACGCCGGGTGGAAGCTGTTCGCGCCGTGCTCGAAGGTGAACCCGAGCCCGCCGGTCGCGTAGTACGACCAGTCCTCGGTGACGCCGGTGGTGTCGTAGAGCTGGTAGCTGTACTGGCTGCGGTAGCCGTTCTGCGCGGCCATCTGGTCGCCGAGCGCCTTGTAGATCGTCTCGTCCGGCGTCTTCGGCGCACCGGCGTACCCGGGCTCGCGGAGCACCAGGTTCGAGTACGTGTGGTTGGTGATCAGCGTGGTCACCTGGTGCCTCGAGACGAGCGCCTGGATGTTGCGCGACTCCGGCTCGCTGAACGCGCTCGCCCCTCGGTAGGTCTCCGACGTCAGGCTGGTCGACGCACCGGGACCACCCCAGAAGCCGGAGTAGTTGCGATTCAGGTCGACGCCGCGGGACTGGTTCGTCGACTGCGCGCACTGACCGCTGGTCGGCAGCTGGCCGTTGACGATCCGGCAGTTCTTCCGCTTCATCTCGTACCCGAGGGTCCGGCTCAGGTTGAAGCCGTCCGGGTTCACCACCGGCACGACGATGACCCGGGCCTTGTCCAGGATGTTCGTGATCCGGCTGTCGACGCCGTCGTTCTTCAGCAGGTCGTAGGCGAACTCGATCGTCAGCTCACCCGACGGCCACTCCCGCGCGTGGTGCAGGCCGAGCATCAGGAACACCGGTTTTCCGTCGCTGACGTTGACGTTCCGGCTGATCTCGAGGCCGCGGATCGTCCGGTTCTCCAGCGAGTTCTCCTTCAGCGTGAACAGCTTCGCCTTGGTCGGGTACTGCTGCGCGAGGCTCGACAGATCGTTGGTGTAGTCGGCCAGCTGCCGGTACGACGTCCGGCCACTGGGCAACGTGGCCGCGACGTTCTTGGCCGCGACGGCGCGGGCGTACTCGGCATCCGCCTTCTCCCGTTCGCGATCCGCGCCGGCCAGGTCGTCCTCGAGCACCGACCAGCGAAACCCTGCGAGCTTCAGCAACCGCCGATCGCTGTTGCCATAGGCAATCACATCGGTGTAGCCGGGGCCGGACGACTCGGCCAGGTCGAGGTCGAGGGTCGCCAGCCGTTGCCGGTCGGCCTGGGTCGCGGTGCCGACCCGGAGCAACTGGATCAGTTCGCCGGCCTCGGCGGCGGCCACCTTCCGGTCCGGTGGCGCCGAGGCCTGCACTTGGTTGACGGCGCCGACGGCGAGGACGGCCGCCAGCGCCAAGGGGATGACGCGAGTCCATCGGTTGGGGCGGAACACGATGACCTCCAGTAGTTGAGTTGTCGCATGCGGTAACTGGAGGGTAGGGGTCGGCCTCGATCCGGGGAAGCGTTCGGCGGTTCTGCGAGGGACAACCTTCGGGATCAGCGGTCGGGGATCCCGGCCAGTTGCTTGGCCAGCCCGTTCTGCGTCTTGTTCAGCCTGCCGACAAACCCGAGTACGGCGTTGCGCAGCGGCCGGACCGGTCGCGGAACATTGGCCAGCCGGGTCAGCCGATGCGCCAGCCCGACGACACGGAGAGCCTCGGTGCGACTGGTCGCCGCGTAGGCGTCGAGCTCCGACTCGTCCCCCATGGCGAGGGCTGTGGACAGCGCCTCGGCCAGGGTGATCGCGTCGCGAAGGCCGAGGTTCATGCCCTGGCCGCCGGCCGGGCTGTGGGTGTGCGCGGCATCGCCGGCCAGCAGCACCCGTCCGGCGCGGTAGTTCTCCGCCACCCGCTCGTGGATCCGGAACCGCGACCCCCAGATCACCTCGGTCACCTTCGGCGCGGACCTCCGCGGACCGCGAGCAGTCAGGAGTTGCTGGGCGTAGGCGAGATCCGGGTGCTCCGGCGCCTTGTCGACCGACGCGACCAGCCGGAACGAGCCGTCCGGAAGCGGCGCGATCACCAGCAGACCCGCGGTCGCGAAGGACAGCGAGACCTCCTCGGCCGGCAGGCCGTCGGCCCGGACATCGACCAGGCTGAAGTTCAGTTGCAGGGTGTTGCCCGGCATCCGCAGTCCGGCCAGCTCGCGGATCGTGCTGTGCATGCCGTCGGCGGCAACGACGTACTGCGCCTGAATCACGTCGCCGGAGTCCAGCGTCACCTCGGCGCCGTCCGCGGACTGCGTCAGGCCGGTGGCGGCGTAGGGGCGGAGGACCGTCCCGCCGAGCTCTTCGAGGCGGTCGAGCAGGACCTGCTCGGTCTGCCACTGCGGGATCATCAGCGTGAACGGGTAGTCGGTGGGCAGGTCGCGGAAGCTCACCGGGACGAGCCGGCGGTCGCCGTCGCGGATCGCGAAGTCCTGCAACTCCAGGCCGAGCTCGACCAGGCGCTTGGTGACCCCGATCCGCTCGAGCATCTCCAGGGTCCGGGCGTGGATCACCGAGGCGCGCGAGGTGTTCGCGCCCTCGGCCTGCTTGTCGACCACCACCACGGAATGCCCGCGCAACCGCAGCCCGGCCGCCACGGCGAGCCCGACCGGGCCCGCCCCCACCACCACGACGTCTGCACTCTTCGGAGTCATCGTCACTCCTCCTCTGTCATTTATCAACGCTTGTTGACTTTTACTGTAGGAACCCTGCTGGTAAAAGTCAACAAGTGTTGGCATATGCTGTGGGTATGGCGGAGCGGAAGTCGGACCGGACCCGGGCGGCGATCCTCGCGGCGGCGCGGGAGCGGTTCGGCGCGGACGGGTACGAGCGGGCCACGATCCGGGCGATCGCGGCCGACGCGGCGATCGACCCGGCGATGGTGATGCGGTACTACGGCAACAAGGAGAAGCTGTTCGCCGCGGCAGCCGAGTTCGACCTGCGGTTGCCCGACCTCAGCGCCGTACCGCGGGACCAGCTGGGCGAGGCGATGATCCGGCACTTCCTGACCCGCTGGGAGGGCGACGACACGCTCCGCGCGTTGCTGCGGGCAGCGGTCACCAACGAGTCAGCGGCCGAGCGAATGCGGGAGCTGTTTGCCGCGCAGCTCGCGCCGACCCTGCGCGACCTCAAGGTCGACGAGCCCGCGGTCCGCGCCGGCCTGGTCGCCACCCAAACCCTCGGCCTCGCGTTGTGCCGCTACATCCTCGAGCTCGGCCCGGTCACCGCTCTCTCCCACGACCAAGTGGCCGCCTCGCTCGGCCCAACCCTGACTCGCTACCTCATTGCGCCGCTGGGCTGATCCAGGACTGAGTGGCGGGGAGGGCTTCCTCCAGGGGCGGGAGGTGCGGGTGCCACTTGAGTTCCCACTCGAGGGAGAGGGGGTAGTCGGTGCCGTCGAGGGTGGTGAGGAGGTCCTGGATCGGGAAGTCGCCGGCGCCGATGGCGACCGGGCGGTACTGCTGCCGGGAGTCCGACTCCTTGATCTGGACGAACTCCAGCCAGGGCTTCAGCAGCTCGAACGACTCCGCCGGGGTCTCGCCGTGGCTCCAGGTGTGGGCGCTGTCCCAGACCACCTTCGTGTTGTGGCCGGGGACGTCGGTGTCGAGCAGGGTCAGCAACGCGGCCATCTTGCGGCCGGCCGAGTGCGAGTCGTGGGTCTCCAGCAGGATCTGGCTGTCTCTCGGCGCGGACGTGACCCGGTCGAGGGCGCGGATCTCGCCGGCGCTCGGCGCGTCCGCCGTACCCTTGGCGGCGGTCGGATCAGGGTCGCCGGGGAAGACGCGGACGCCGCGGGCGCCCAGGTCGGCGGCGAGCTCGAGGTGCGCCTCGAGCGGCTGCTCCTCGACCGCGCAGAGCTTGACATAGCTGCTGACCGCGAGGATCTCCAGGCCGGCGTCCTCGATCCGGGTCCGCAGCTCACGCCGCTGCACCGGGCTCAGACCGGTGTTGGTGAACTCCTCGTCCGCGGCCCGCAGCTCCAGGCCGGAGATATCGTTGCCTTTGGCAAGTTCCAGGACATGGTCGAGGGACGCTCCGGGGCAGCCGAGCGTGGAGAAGGCGAAAGTCATGCCACCTATTCGATCAGACCCAGCGCCGGCGCGGGTGAGTGCGCGGGGTGGTGCTGGTCTGGTCGGTCTGCTCCTGGTGCTCCGGGGCCTGCGGCTGCTCGTACGAGTACGGCGACTGCTGCTGGTACTCCGGCTGCTGCTGCTCCGGCTGTGAGTAGTAGCTGCCGTTGTAGTCCGTCGAGCTGTACGACGACTCGGACGCGTAGCTCTGGCTGTAGCTGTCGTACGACGGCTGGACGTTGCTGTACTCCGACCCGCTGTACGACGTCGGGCTGTAGGAGTCGTACGACGTCGACTCGTAGCCGTTGCCGCTCGAGTAGTCGCTGCCGGACGTGGCCGAGTAGCCGTAGTCGGTGGACTCGTAGCTGTTGCTGGTCGAGTAGTCCGACTGCCCGTACGACGTGTAGTCCGAGCCGGACTCGTACGACGACTGGTAGCTCGCGGACTGGTCGTCGTACGAGCTGTAGTAACTGTCGTCCGAGGTCGGGGTGTACGGCTCCGGGCCGTACGACGGAACGGTCGGCAGCGGCTTGGACGGCGTCAGGTAGTCGTCCTGCTGGGGCGTGACGACCGGAGCCAGCTCGTAGTAGCCGGACGACGCCGACACCGGCGACGAACTGTGCGACGACGGACCGTAGACGTCGTGCTCGTGCGAGGGGGCGGGGGTCACCTCGTGCGAGGCGGCGGCGGGCTGGATCGCCGACGGGCTGTCCACCGCGACCCGAGCGGCCCGGCGGCCGGCGCGCGCAACAGGCGCGGGCTCAGGCTCGGGTGCGGGGATGGGGTCGGCCTCCACCGGGGAGGTCGACGTCAGGTAGTCGGAGGGGGACTCGTACGAGTAGCTCTCGGAGTAGCTGCCGGCCCAGGACGGCGCCTCGGGCTGCGGCTGGTACTCGGGCTGGGGCTGGTATTCCGGCTGGTACTCGGCCTGCGGCTGCGGCTGGTAGGAGTACGGCTCCGGCTCGACCACGGTCAGCGGCGGCGTCTCGTTCAGCCAGCTGCTGCTCGACGCCGTCGTCGACAGCGGGTCCTCGGTGTTGCTGAGGTAGTCGCTCCAGCTGGTCCGCTCGTAGCTGGTCTCCTCCTCAGGCTTCTTCTCTTCCTGCCACGCGGAGACGGCGTCGAACTGCTCGGTCGCGGGACCGGCGTCGTCCTTGTCGTCCTGCCAGCTCTGCACGACCGGCGCGAACGGACTCCACTTCGGCGCCTCCTCGACCGGCGCGTCACCACCGAAGGCCGCGGGCGCGGCGGGGGCGCCGCCGAACGGGTTGCCACCGCCGGGGAAGCCACCGGCTGCCGCACCGTCGCCCGGGAAACCGGCGGCCGGGGCAGGAGCGGGGGCGAACGGGCTGGCCGGCGGAGCCGGGGCCGGACCGCCGCCGGCCATCTGCAGCTCCGGCTGCCGCTCGAGCCGCAGCGCGGGCGCCGCGGCGAGGGCCGGGCCGTGGGCGATCGGCTCGTTGATCGCGGGCTGCTCGTCGGTGTCGTCGTTCGCGTACGTCGGTACGGCGGTCAGCTTCGGCTCGCGCTGGTCCCACCACGGGACCCACTCGCGGCTGGTCTGCATCGCGTTGATCTTGCGGATCACCATCGTCGCGGCGATGGCTGAGACGGCGGTCAGCACGAGCGACGCCGTACCGGCCAGGGCGATGCCGCGCAGCGACCCGACAGTCGCCTCCATCCACATCAGGAAGCGGCGCACCACGACGTCGAACGCGAGAGCGCCGATCCAGGTCACCCACCACACGGACGTGAGGGCGGGAGTCCTGAACCGGCGCAGGTCGTCGGTGTACACAGGGGTCTTCGGATCGCTGGCCAACCAGACGTCGTCGACGATCTGCTTGGGATACCAGAGATTGGGTCCGGGGCAGAACCAGCTGGCGAGCACCCAGCCATGGCTGCGGCGATGGTCCGCCTGGCAGAACACCTCGGAGTTGACCCGGGCCCGCCAGAGCCAGATGACGAAGACGACCGCGGCGGCGACCGAGATGATCACGTTGGGAACCGCGGTGACCTTGGCGATCGCGTCGGCGCGGTTCAGGTCCGCGTCGTCGACGTTCGGCATCCCGCCGAGGTAGCGGTTGACGACGGAGTACGTGTTCCAGTCCGACCAGGTGGAGAGCAGATGGGTGAGGGTCGACGCGCCCAGGAGTCCGATGGCGATCTTTCCGACCGTCCCGACCTGCTGGAACTCCTCAGCTGCGTGCGGCTGCCATTCTTCTTCATGGTTCTGGACAGCAGTCAGTACTGATGGCTGCGGGTGGCTCACGTTCGTCCCTCGCGTTGCTGGAACTCCGTCTGTTCGGCGTTTCGGCCAAATCCTGCCCCCGCATGACCGAGCAACATTGATACCACGAAGTAAGTACCCGTGTGGAGTCGGGTCCAGCACGGAGGGTGTCGACTTAACGTGTTCTTTTCGTCCGCCCATCACCACTTGTAACGACGAATGGGACGGTGCGTGACGGTTTGGTTTACCGTGCAGGTGGTTGGAAGCCGGGCTGCGACTCCCCGATCGCCCACCACGGCACCCAGGGGCGGTTGGTCTGCAGCTCGTCGATCCGCTGGATCAGGATCACCGCCAGCACGGCCGCGGCGGTGGTGAACAGCGCCGAGACGGTGGACAGCACGACGTTCGTCCGCAGCTCGTGCAGCTCGGTCGCACCGCCGATCACCCCGCGCTGGACGATGTTGCCGGTGACCAGGCCGGCCACCCAGGTGAGCCACCAGGCCCAGACCAGCCGGGTGCCCGGGATGCCGCGCAGGGTCGCGGTGTGCGGCGGTGTCCGCGGGTCGCTGGCGGCGACGATGTCGTCGACCACCTGCTTGGGGTACCAGAGGTTCACCACCGGGCAGATCCAGCTGCCGAGCACCCAGCCGCGGGTGAACCGGTGCTCGCCGCGGCAGAACATCTCCGCGTTCCACCGGACCCGCCACAGCCACACGACGAACACCGCCGCGGCCGCCAGCAGGGCGAGCGCTGCGAAGATCCCGAGCGAGCCGGAGATCAGGTCGGCCTCGGCCAGCTGGTCCGGGTCGTCGCCGTACTGCTTCACGGTCTGGTATGAGTACCAGTCGGACCATGCGGTCGCCCAGGTGGACACTGTGACGACCCCGATCAGGATCGATGCGGCCAGGCCCATCACCCGCTCGGAGCTGAACCAGCGGTCCAGCGGCGGCTGGGTCGACATGTGTCAGAAATAGCACAACACGGCGTGACCAGGCGAGAACAACAGGTGCGGGAGGACTTGGTGTCGGCCTCGGGTCGATGTCGCGAAACGGCCAGAAAGTGTCGGTGCCGGACGGCAGGATGAGGGTATGCGCTGGTCCGTCATCGACTCACCCATCGGCGACCTCTCGCTGGCCGTGGACGACGTCGGGTTGTGCCGGCTGAACTTCGGACGGGTCGACCGGCACCTGGAGCCGGACCCGCTGCTGACCGAGACCGCCGAGCAGCTGAAGGCGTACTTCGCCGGCGAGCTCAAGGAGTTCACCGTCCCGCTGTCGGTGCGCGGCGGCTCCGAGTTCGAGCGCGCCGTCTGGACCCAGCTGACCCGGATCCCGTACGGCGAGATGCAGACGTACGGCGAGGTCGCGAAGATCGTCGGGGACGCGGGCGCGGCCCGGGCCGTCGGCACCGCCTGCAACCGGAACCCGATCGCGGTCGTGGTGCCCTGCCACCGGGTCGTCGGCGCCGGCGGCAAGATGGTCGGCTTCGGCGGCGGCATCCCGCTGAAGCGGCACCTGCTCGAACTCGAGGCGCGGATCACCCTCGAGACGCTCTGGACCTGAGCCGCGTCCGGAAGCGAAAAGGTGTCTCCACCGGCACGCTGTGAAACCTGACGAAGATCTGACACCGGGCGACGCGTGCGAAGGCGTCCGGTGGGCCACGGGAGGGCTAGGGTCGCTAACAGCGATCACATCGTCACGTTTGAAGCGGACGCTTCAGTCGTGGCGTTTGGCCCGCGTACCTCCCTGCCCCCCGGAAGACGCATAAATGAACAAAGCTCGCTCGACCGCACACCTCCACCCCGACCTGAGCGCCCTGATGGACAAGAGCGCCGAGGACTGGTCCGCACCCGAGATCCAGAGTGCTGCCCGCTCTGCCCTGAAACTGCACGCGCCCGACCGCGAGCCGCTGACCTGGGTCAAGCGGTTCAAGATCCTGCCCTGGCTGCACCGCAACGACGCCGTCTGCCAGCACTGTGGCGGCACCTACCCGTGCATCACGCACCGGTACGCCACCCAACTGCTGTCGGCCGGCCGCTACACGATCGCCAAGCCGCAGCACGAGGACGACGACGAAATCACCGCGCAGAACCTGAACTGAGTCGATTCGGCCCCCGCCGCCCCGGTCTGGCGTCGTTCGCGCAAGGCGACGTCGCAGACAAACGAAGGCCGCGAACCCCTCTCGGGGGTCGCGGCCTTCGCCGTTGCGGTGGTCGGTCAGGCAGTCGCCGGTGACCCGGCGGCCGGAGGTTGCTGTCCGGTCAGGAGTCGGACGGCTTCGGGTTGGTCGTCTTCCGCGGAGTGGTCTTCTTCGCGGCGCCGTTCGCGGCCGCGTTCACCTCGGTGTCCGCGTCCTTCTCGGCCGTCTCGGTCTCCATCTTGGCCGATTCCGGCTCCGGCTTCGCGGTGTCGGTCTTGCCGTTCGACTCGGCCTTGGCTTCCGGCTTCGACTCGGTCCGGGTCTCGCTCGGGCGCGGCGTCGTACCGGCCGGGGCGGAGCTGTAGTCACGACCGCTGGTCGGGGTCGACTGCCAGGCCGGCTCCGGCGGGGTCAGCAGCTTCTTCACGGCCGCCGCGGCCAGGGCGCCGAAGCCCAGGAACAGCACGACCTTGCGGAGCTTGTGGCTCTTCTTCGGCACGTCGAGCTCACCCTTGAGCGCGGCCTTGGTGGCCCGGCCGCGGCGCGAGGTCTCCTCGACGACCGGCTCGGCGGCGGCCGCCAGCGACGCCAGCGCGGCGGTCACCTTCGGCAGCACGTCGTCGTTGAACCGCTCACGGGCCTTCTCGGCGGCGTGCTCGGTGGCCGGGCCGACCTTGGCCAGCGCGTCGTCGATCACCGGGCTCGCCTTCTCCACCGCGACGTTCGCGTAGTGCGCGCCGCGCTCGACGGCTTTCTCGGCGTACGGCGACACCTTCTCCCGTGCGGTGCCCACGGCCGGCCCGATCTTCTCCGACGCGGACTCGGCAAACGGCCGGACCCGATCCTTCGCGGTCTCGACCCGGCCCTTGGACTTCGACAAACCCACGGTTCCCTCCTCGGTGCCGCCCGCCTCGGTGGGCAGCCATCTGGCCCATCGGCGGTATGGACGCAACTGATACGACTCTGGACAAATCCGGCTTCGTCTGCATCGTACGACGTACCCAGCCGACAAACCCGCTCCCCAGCACCCAGCCAGGAGCTTGTAACGATCCATCCCGCTACACCCAGTGCCCACTCACCCCGACCGCAACCATCACGTGCCGGGGCCGGCGCTCCTCTTCTCCCCGCCCGGAGCGGAGCGGAGGGTGGGTGGTTTTCGGGCGGTCGGTGCGGGTCGGCTTGAGCGCTCATGACAGGATCGATGACGTAAGCCGTAACGAATAGGAGTGACTCCCGTGGCCGAAGAGCTGTACGCGACCCTGCAGACGACGAAGGGTGACGTCGTCATCAGGCTGTTCCCCGATCACGCGCCGAAGACGGTGAGCAACTTCGTCGGGCTGGCCGAGGGCACCAAGGAGTGGACGGACCCGCAGACCGGTCAGCCGAGCAACGCCAGGTTCTACGACGGCCTGACCTTCCACCGGGTGATCGACGGCTTCATGATCCAGGGCGGCTGCCCGCTCGGCACCGGCACCGGCAGCCCGGGCTACGCCTTCGACGACGAGATCCACCCGGAGCTCAAGTTCGACCGCCCGTACCTGCTGGCGATGGCGAACGCCGGCATCCAGTTCGGCAAGGGCACGAACGGGTCCCAGTTCTTCGTCACCGTGGTGCCGACTCCGCACCTGAACCGCAAGCACACGATCTTCGGCGAGGTCGTCGACGACGAGTCGAAGAAGGTCGTCGACGCGATCGCGACCGCGAAGACCGCGCCGGGCGACCGGCCGATCGAGCCGATCGTGATCAACAACGTCGTCATCGAGCGCCGCAACGCCTGATTCTTCTCTGCGGGCCGGGCCAGTGCCCGGCCCGCACTCTCTCTCGCTGGGGAAGGACCACCCGTCGTGACCGAGACCGTCTGCTACCGGCACCCGGATCGGCCCGCCGGGGTTCGCTGCCAGCGGTGTGACAAGCCGATCTGCCCGGAGTGCATGAAGAGCGCCGCGGTCGGCTTCCAGTGCCCGACCTGCTTCGCCGACGGCGTGAAGTCGGTGCCGCGGACCCGGACGTCGCTGGGCGGCATCCAGCGCGGCAATCCGCAGGTCGTCACGATCACGATCCTGGCGATCAACATCCTGGTGTTCATCGCGGTGCGCGCCGGCAGCGCCCGGATCGTCAACGACCTGGTGCTGGTCCCGGTGCTGGTGGAGTCCGAGCCGTGGCGGCTGCTCACGTCGGCCTTCACCCACCTGCAGATCTTCCACATCTTCGCGAACCTGTTCATGCTCTACCAGGTCGGTCCGCCGCTGGAGCAGATGCTCGGCCGGACCCGCTTCATCATCCTGTACCTGCTGTCCGCGCTCGGCGGCAGCGTCGCGGTCTGGATGCTCGCCGCTCCGGTCTCGGCGACCCTCGGCGCGTCCGGCGCCGTCCTCGGCCTGGTCGGCGCCCTGCTGGTGATCAGCCGCGCCCGCGGCATGGACGTCACCTGGATCCTCGGCTACGTCGCCGTCACCGCGGTCATCTCGGTCCTCCTCCCGAACATCTCCTGGCAGGGCCACCTCGGCGGTTTCGTCGTCGGCGCGGCCGTCGCGTGGCTCTTCCTCCAGGACACCAAGCGCCGCCGCAACAGCAAAGCCCGCACCTAGGCCGCGTGCACCGTTCGGTTCGGGGCGAACTCTTCGTCGTGGGCGGGCCGTCCGTCCAGGTGCCAGCTCCAGCTGACCGTCGGCTTGATCCGTAGGTAGACGCCCGTGCCGAACTGGCCTGCCCGCTCGACCACGTCGGCGGTGCCGTAGACGCGCAGGAAGCGCGGCGACCACGGGTTCGTGGTGACGAGGTCGTCGATGACCAGGGCGACCTGGGCCTGGCCGGTTTGGACGTTGCGGACCTTGCGGGTGTTCGCCGGGTCGACCCCGCCGACGTAGAAGTGGGCGCCGTCGTACTCGAACCCGACCGGTACGACGTCCGGCTGCCCGTCCGGGCCGACCGTGGCCAGCCGGGCCAGAGGCTGGGACTTCAGGTAGCTGAGCTCTTCGTCGGTGAATGCCATGTACGCTAAAGTACAACGGTCGTTGTAATTTCACCAGGAGGTCCGGTGCCACGAGCGGGGAAGCGGCAGGACGTTCTTGCCGGCGCGTTGTCCGTGTTCGCGCGGGACGGTTACGCGCGGGCGAGTATCGACGTCATCGCGGCCGAGGCCGGCGTCTCGTCTCGGACGCTCTACAACCACTTCGGCGACAAGGCCGCCCTGTTCCGCGCGGTGATCCAGGAGAGCGCCACGAAGGTCGCCGCCGCTCAACTGGCGATCATCGAGAAGCACCTGACCGAGATCACCGACCTCGAGGCCGACCTGGTCGCGTTCGGCAGCGCCTGGCGGACGCCGATGCCGGACTACGCCGAGCACTCCGCGCTGGTCCGCCAGGTGAACGCCGAGGCCGGTCACATCCCACAGGAAGCGATCGACGCCTGGCAGGAAGCCGGGCCGATCGCCGTACGGCGTGCACTCGCCGACCGACTGGCCGCGTTCGCCGCCGACGGCCTGCTGCAGATCGACGACCCGATGCGCGCGGCCCTGCACTTCTCGCTGCTCATCTCCGGCGCCAACCCGTCCTACCGAGGAGGAACCATGACCCCCGAAGAGATCACCGAGGCCGTCAGCACCGGCGTCCACGCCTTCCTGCACGGGTACGCGGGCTGATGCGCTACCGGCTGTTCGGGCCCACCGGCCTGCGCGTGTCCGAGCTCTTCCTCGGCGCGATGCGCTTCCACTCCGTCGACCAGGCCAGGCCGATCATCGACCGGTACGCCGACGCCGGCGGGAACATGATCGACACCGCCGACGCGTACGGCGCGAGCGAGGACATTGTCGGCGAGATCCTGGCCGGTCGCCGTGACCGCTTCGTGCTCGCGTCGAAGTACACGCTGTCCCGGGACCGGACCGACATCAATGCCACCGGCAACCACCGGAAGAACCTCCGGCTCGCGCTCGAGTCCAGCCTTCGCCGGCTGCGGACCGACTACCTCGACGTCTACTGGGTGCACTACTGGGAGCGGCACACCCCGATCGAGGAGACGCTGCGCGCGCTCGACGACGCGGTCCGGGCCGGCAAGATCCTGTACGCCGGGATCTCCGACGCACCCGCCTGGCTCGTTGCTCGTGGCAACACGCTGGCCGAGTGGCGGGACTGGTCCGGATTCGCCGGCCTGCAGGTGCCGTACAGCCTGCTCCAGCGCGACATCGAGCGCGAACTGCTGCCGATGGCCGAGGCGTTCGGCATGACCGTGGCCGCCTGGGCGCCCCTGGCCCACGGCAAGCTGGCCAAACCCGCCGGCCCGGATGCCGACGACCGCGAGCGCGCTGTGCTGGCCGCCGTACAAGGGGTCGCGAAGGAGCTGGACGTCACGCCGTCGCAGGTGGCGCTCGCGTGGACCCGGGTGCACTCGCGCGCCGTCCACCCGCTGGCCGGGGCCAGCTCGGTGGCGCAACTGGCGGACAACCTGGCCGCCATCGACCTCGACCTGCCCGCGGACGCCGTACGACGGCTGGAGACCGCGACCGGGTTCGAGCTCGGGTTCCCGCACAGCTTCATCACCCCGGACCTGCTGGACCCCGAGCACATCGACGCCCGTTGAATCTTAAATGGCCTAGGCCACAATTTCGGATCGTTTCGGTGAAGGGCCATGACCAGCGCGCCCGCCGCTCGTCGTACCGAGTGACGTCCCGACGGGGGACCAACTTGGTAAGGACATCCAGATGAGTCCACGTGCAGTAGACAAGCGCGCACGGCCAGGCAACGAACGCCACCACTACTCGTCAGCGCAGCAGCAGGCAGCTGTCGCCGAACTCGTGCCAGAGATACCTCTGGTCCAGGGCCGCGTCGTAGGCGCGTTGAACGGTGTCACCGCCTACGACCGACTCCAGCAGGAGCAGGTGCGAGGCTTCGGGCGCGTGCATGCCGGTGATGAGGCCGTCGACGACGCGGACCGGGTGGTCCGGGCCGAGGACAAGGTCGGTCCAGCCGTGGGAGGCGCTGACTGAGCCGTCGGCCGCGACAGCTGACTCGACTGCTCGCACTGCGGTGGTCCCTACTGCGATCACCCGGCCGCCGTTGGCCTTAACCCAGTTCACCAACCGAGCCGTGTGCGCCGGCACGTCGTACCGCTCGGGCAACGGTGGTTCGTGGCTCTCCAGCGAGGACACACCGCAGTGCAGCAGGATCGGCGCGATCAGGACACCCTGCGACGCGAGGTGACTGACCAGCTCGAAGCTGAACGGCCGCGCCGCGCTGGGCATCTCCGCGCTACCCGGCTCGCGTGCGAAGACGGTCTGATACGACGCGAGCGGCCAACGCCGGCCGACGTACTTGTAGGTGATCGGCCGGCCGTGCCGCGGCAGGTAGCCCAGCACGTCGGGCACTGGCGGCTTGGCGCGCCACAGCCGGGTGGAGTCCGGCTGGTACGGCGACAGCAACGTCAGCACGCCCTCCGGCAGCTCCACCTGGTCGCCGGACGAGCCGCCGAACATCGGTGCGCCGCCGTTGCGCAGTTCGACGACCCAGGTGCCGTCGTCGAGCGCAGTGGAGAAGTGCACCACGACAGGCGCCACACCCGAGCCGGTGATCCATGAACCGTCGACCGCTGCAGGCAGTGTGCCGGACGTGTTCACCAGCAGCAGGTCACCAGGTCTCAGGTGCTCCCCGAGCCGGTCGAACCGGGTGTGCGTGACGGTCGACCCCTCCGCGACCAGCAGCTTCACCTGGTCCCGGGACAGACCTCTCGCCTCGGGTGGTTCGGTGGCGTTCAGCGAGTCGGGCAGGACGAACCTCGTATGGGGGTGCACCCTCACGACGTCACCGCCGGCGCGAACTCGGCCGCCCGGTACCGGCCGCTCTTGGGACGGCTGTCGATCAACTGCAGGAACTCCGGTACGACGGTCGCCGGCTCGGGCCGGTCCGAGATGTCCTCACCGGGGAACGCCGCCTGGTGCATCGCCGTACGGAGGTCGCCGGGATCGACGGCGTAGACGGCCAGCACCGGGTGCTCGGCGGCCAGTACTGCGGTGGCGTGGTCGAGGGCGGCCTTGGCGGAGCCGTAGCCGCCCCAGCCTTCGTACGCCTCGACTGCCGCGTCGGAGCTGATGTTGAGCAGCACACCTGATGCCGCGGTGAGTCCAGGCAGCAATGCCTGGGCAAGTGCGATCGGTGCGACCACGTCGACCTCGTACACGCGTCGCAGTTCGTTCAGGTCGGCCTGACCCAGCGGCTGCAGCGGACTCGGGCCGAGGTAGCTCGCGTTGTTGACCAGCAGGTCGAGCCGGCCGCCGAGCTCGATCACGGCGTCGACCAGGTCGGCCCGGTGCTCGGGATCGGTGACGTCGCCGGCCAGCGGTACGACGTCGGTGCGGCCGGCCAGTGCGTCGGCGGCGTCCTTGAGGGCGTCTGCGCCGCGGGCGTCGATCACCAGCGCCCACCCGCGGTCGGCCAGCCCGTGCGCGAGCGCCAGCCCGAGACCGGCGGACGCGCCGGTGATGAGAGCGACAGGACGGTTGGATGCTTCAGGAGTCATGCCACCAACCGTCATACTTCAAGTCAACTTGAGGTCAAGAGAATCCCGGGATTCATCACGTTGTCCGGGTCGAGCACCCGCTTGACCGCCTGCAATGCCTCGACTGCCAGGGGACCGATCTCCGCTGCGTACGCGTCCCGGTGGTCGGTGCCGACGCCGTGGTGATGACTGATCGTGCCGCCGGCCGCAGCGATCGCCTGACTGGCGGCGGCTTTCGCCGTACGCCATTGCGCGACCGGGTCGTCCGTCTGCGCCGAGATGACTGTGAAGTACAGCGACGCACCGGTCTCATAGACATGCGACACATGGCAAAGCACGAGCGGCGGCGTGCCCTGCTCGGTCAGCGACGTCACCAGCGCCTCGGTCACTGCAGCCTTCAGCCCGGGCAGCTTCGACCAGAACGCCGCCGTCTCGAGCGTCTCCACCAGCGCGCCCTCGTCCAGCAACGGATCCCGCAGGTACGGCGCCCGGTACCGCCCCACGCGCCAGGTCTCACCCGGACCCTCACCCAGGTTCTGCCCACCGGCCGCGGTCAGCGCCTCAGCTGTCGCCGCGTTGTACGGCCCGTCGAAGCCGACGATCGCGAGTACGCCGCCCGACCCGCCACCCAGCACGTCGGGATCGGCCAGGTTCACCGCTGTCTCGGCCTCGTCGGACAGCCGCAGCACGGTCGGCAACGGTCCCTCCTGCGCCAGCCGCCGGATCGCGGCCAGCCCGGCCTCGAAGTTCTCGAACCGCCAGCCCTCGAAGTGCCGCTCGGCCGGCCGCGGCCGGATCCGTACGACGACCGACGTGATGATCCCGAACGCGCCTTCCGACCCGAGCACCAACTGCCGCAGGTCCGGCCCGGCCGCGGACATCGGCGCCCGACCGAGCTCCACGGTCCCGCGCGGAGTGGCGAGCGTCAGCCCGACCACCATCTGGTCGAATCGCCCGTAGCCTGCCGACGACTGCCCGCTCGACCGCGCGGCCGCGTACCCACCGATCGACGCGCCCTCGTAGGACTGTGGAAAGTGCCCGAGCGTGTACCCGCGCTCGGCCAGCAACGCCTCGGCAGCCGGACCGCGGACGCCGGCCTGCAACGTCGCCGTCCGGGAGATCTCGTCGATCGCCACGAGCTGGTCGAGCCGGCGCAGGTCGACCGTGATGAAGCTCCGATCAGCGGCCAGCCCACCGACGACCGACGTACCGCCCGAGTAGGGGACGACAGCCAGGTCCTCCTCGGAGCAGGCGGCGAGCAGAGCCTGCACCTCGTCGTGCGACCCCGGGTAGACGACGGCGTCGGGCATGTCGGTGGTGTCGCCTGCGCGATGCCTGAGCAGGTCCGGGGTGGAGTAGCCGCGGGTGTGCGCCCAGCGCGAGTCCAGGTCGGTCGTGACGTGATCTGGGCCGACGATCGTGGCCAGGAAGTCCAGCTGCGCCGTCGTCAGGCCGGGCCGGTACTCCGGATCCACGGGCGCCGCGGCGGGTCGCCGTACGCCGAGATGTTTCAGCGCCTCGACGGCCGCGGCCGGAAGCTCGACGGCGTGGTCGGGGTCGCCCCAGCGGCCCGGCGTGAGATGCACCACCGGCAGGTCCGACTCGGTCATTCTGGTCTCCCGATCGCTGGGCCGGCGGGGTAGCGTCCGTGGCAGGTGCGACCCCCTGGCTCCCACCTGCCACGGACAGTTCCCGGACGCCACAGTCGCTGATACACTCTGACGTGTGATGTCTCAGCGTAGCAGCGAGTCGGCTCCGGAAACAGCGTCCGAGACCAGTCCGCGTCCCACGCCCGCGAACGCGATCGGCGAGGAGCGGATCCTGGACGCGTCCTACGAGCTGCTGCTCGCGATCGGGATGCGCCGGATGACGATGGCCGACATCGCCCGGCATGCCGAGGTCTCCCGCGCCACCCTCTACCGGCGCTGGCCGAACGTGCAGGCCGTGGTCGCCGCGCTGATGACCCGGGAGTGGACCACCGCGCTGGTGTCCGCGTTCCAGCCCGACGCCGTGGACGGCCGGTCCCGACTGGTCGAGGGCGTGGTCGAGGTGGTCGCGAAGACCCGCGTGCACCCGTTGATGCGCAAGATCATCGAGCTCGACCCGGAGTTCCTCACGCCGTACCTGCTGGAGCGCCGCGGCAGCAGCACGGTCGCGCACCTCGCGCTGGTCGAGGAGGGCATCAAGGCCGGCCAGGCCGACGGCTCGATCCGGTCCGGCGATCCGGTCTGGCTCGCCCGGCAGATCATCCTGGTCTCGCTCGCCTCGGCGGTGTCCGGGCCGGTGATGGCCTCGAAGGACGAGTACCCGCACCTCGACGAGGAGCTGCGGGTGATGCTCACGAGGTACCTGACGCCGTGATGACCGTGGGCAACGCCAGCCTGAACGCGGCGCGCCGGACCCGCGAGCTGGAGTGGCTGGACACGGTCGGCAAGGTCGACGTGCTGGTCATCGGCGGCGGGGTCACCGGTGCAGGTGTTGCCCTGGACGCGGCCGCACGCGGCCTGACCGTTGCCCTGGTGGAGAAGCACGACCTCGCCTTCGGCACCAGCCGGTGGAGCTCGAAGCTGGTGCACGGCGGCCTGCGGTACCTCGTCTCCGGCCACGTCGGCATCGCCTACGAGAGCGCGGTCGAGCGCGGCATCCTGATGAAGACGACGGCGCCGCACCTGGTCCACCCGGTGCCGCAGATCGCCCCGTGGTTGCCACAGGCAAGGTTCGCGCAGGCCGCGCTGCTGCGGGGCGCGTTCCTCGGCGGTGACGTCCTGCGCACGTTCGCGCGGACCAGCGACGACTACCTGCCGCACTCCCGCCGGGTCAGCTCGGCGGAGATCCTCCGGTACGCGCCGACGCTGCGCCCGGACGGCATGCGCGGCGGCTTCCTCACCTGGGACGGGCAGTTGTACGACGACGCGCGGCTGGTGGTCGCGATCGCGCGGACCGCAGCGCTGTACGGCGCTCGCGTGCTGACCCGGGTCGCAGCCACCGAGGTCACCGGGCGAGGCGCCGTACTGGTCGACCAACTGACTGGCCACCGGCTGCAGGTCGACGCGTCGGTCGTGATCAACGCGGCCGGGATCTGGGCCGACCAGGTCGCCTCGGAGATCAAGCTCCGGCCGAGCCGGGGGACCCATCTGGTGCTGCCGCAGTCGGCCTTCGGCGGGTTGTCCGCCGTGCTGACGGTTCCGGTGCCCGGTCAGCTGCGGCGCGTGGTCATGGCGATCCCGGCACCGGACGACCGGGTGTACGTCGGGCTGACCGACGAGGACGCGCCCGGGCCGGTCAGCGACGTACCGCACGCGACCGATGCCGAGATCGACTTCCTGCTGTCCACGATCAGCGCCGCCGTGCAGGTGCCGTTGACGCGATCCGATCTGCTGGGGACGTACGCCGGCCTGCGTCCGCTGCTCGACACCGGCCACCACAAGGGCGAGGACAAGACCGCGGACATCTCCCGGCGGCACGCGGTGATCACGAGCGCGGACGGGCTGGTGACGATCGTCGGCGGGAAGCTGACCACGTACCGGCGGATGGCGCAGGACGCGCTCGACAAGGCGCTGCAGCAGTCCACGCTGGCGGTGCGGCGGCCGTGCTTGACGCACCGGATCCCGCTCGTGGGGGCGGCCGACCGGGCGCAGTTGGCCGCCGTGCGAGCGCCGTCGCGCTTCGTCCAGCGGTACGGCGTGGAGGCGCCGGACGTGATCGCGGGGGCGCCATCGCTGCTGGAACCGATCGCGCCGGGGTTACGGACCACGTTCGCGGAGTTGCTGTTCGCCGTACGGCACGAGGGTGCGCTGACCGCGGACGACGTACTGGATCGGCGGACACGGATCGGGTTGTCGGCGGCGGACCGCGAGCTGGCGTTGCCGGCGGTCCGGGAGGCGTTCGCCGGCGTGTAACACCTGTGGATAACGGGTTGAACGCTCCCGGGGCTGGGTTAACTTGGCTGCGAGGGGGTGAAGAGGTGACGCAGCCGTACCCGGGGCAGGGTGGTCCGCAACCGTTCCGGCAGCCGTATCCGGTGCCGCATCGACCAGGGCCGTATCAATCTGTGCCGTACCAACCGGTCCCGCCGCGGTACAAGCCGTTGCGGAAGATCGCGGTGGTCAGCATCGTGCTGATGGGGCTGACCGCGGTCGGCGCGGTGATCCAGACCGCGCTGATGTGGAGCTCGTACGACGAGGTCAAGCGGTTCGTGTACGGGCTGCTCTCCGAGGAGGAGCTGGACCGGGCGATCGGTTCGATCGCGGGCACCGGGCCGCTGCTGAACCTGGTCACCTACCTGCTGATGGGGACGGCGATCGCGTTCCTGATCTGGCTGTGGCAGGCGCGGGAGAACGCGGACTTCCTGCACTCACCGCTCGCCCCGCGGCCGCGCGTGCAGCAGGGTCAGCTGCACCGGCACGCGAACGGTTGGGTCGTCGGTTCGTGGTTCTGCCCGGTCGTGCAGTTCTGGTACCCGCTGCAGATCGTCCAGGACGTCACCGCCGCGAGCGAGCCGCCATCGGAGCACGGCGCGGCCCAGCGCGGCACGGTCCGGGGTTTGCTCTACGGCTGGTGGGCGACGTGGACCGGCTTCTGGGTGATCCTGGTCGGCGGCACCGGGTTCGCGGTCATCGCCTTCATCGTCTGGATCGTCCGCCTGGTCGACGCGGCCGACACCGCGGACCAGACCGGCGACTACGTGGACATCTACGACCTGCAGGACTTCATGGTCCGGGTCGCGCTGAGCGTCAACATCGCCTTCACGGTGGCGACCGTACTCCTGATCGCGGCCGGCGTCGCCGCTTCGCTGCTGCTGCTTCGCGTCACCCGGTGGCAGCACGACCAGGCGACCATGCCGCCTCCGGTCGCGGCACCTCCCGCGCCGCCGCAGTACGCGCCGCGCTACGACCAGCCCGGCCCGACCTTCCCGTCGTACCGCCCGTATCAGGGGTAGGCGAGGACGGCGGTCGCGTCGTCGTACCGCTTCCCGCGGAAGCTGTCCGGGTGCGCGGCAGCGTCGTACTCGCGGACCCGCTCGACCAACGCTTTGGGACCTTCGGTGGTGAGTACGTCGACCAGGTCGTCCCACGAGTGCCCGTAGCGCTCGGCGTACCGCGACGCTCCATCGGTCAGTACGGCGACCACCTCGACGTCGGCGCGATCCGTCGTACCTGTGACGGCTTGGTCGGCGGCTCGAGGGTCGGTGCTCGCTACCCAGAACCCGCCTGGCTGGTTGCGGAGCCGGCGGACGGTCTCGAGGGAGTACTCGGGGAGGAGGTCGAGGCGGTCGTCGCTGTGCACCGAGACCTTCCCGGCCGGCGATCGCGTCACGACGGGGGAGTCGGCGAGGACGAGATGCTCGACCGTGTCCGGTCCCACCCGGACCATCGCGACGGTGGACGACGGGCTGTCCGGGTTGGCGAGATCGCACGTGTCCGCATGGCCGGCGCCGACCGCGGCGATCGCCTCGGCGAGCAGGTCCGGGAGCCGCGCCGTCGAGCGAGCGAGGAGAGGTACGACGAGCTGAGCGCCGAGCTGTCCGACCAGCCAGGCGACCGTGTGCCGGCAGCCGGACTCGACGCCTCGCCGTGCGGTGGCGCCGTCGAGGACCACCACGAAGTCGGGTCCGGTCAGGGCAAGATCCTCGTTCACCGCGGGCGGACGCCGGTCGGGCGCGGGCAGGCTGATCGAGCGGATGTCCACCCGCCCAGTCTCTACGGTCGGGCGGCCCAGCTGTCCGCGAGGGACTGCTCGAGAGAGATCTTCGGGGACCAGCCGAGCTGCTTGCCGATCAGCGCGGTGTCGGCCTGCTGCCAGGTCGCGCCGCGGACCGTGTCCGGCCGGGCCTCCTCGACGATCTTGGCCGGCTGTCCACTCAACTCGAACAATTGCCCGGCGACATCTCGCGCCAGACTCGCCCGCCCGGTGCCGACGTTCAGCACCGGCGGCGGCTTGGCGTCGGCGAGTGCCACGGCGACCACAGCCCCGGCGACATCGCGGACGTCGACGAAGTCGCGCCAGACGTCGAGCGACCCGGCCTCGATCGTGTGCCTGGACCTCAGGTCCCGGATCACCCGGCCGGTGAGCGTGCTCTCCGGTGCGTCCGGGCCGATCACGTCGAACACCCGGAGGACGACCGCGTCGGCGCCGTTGCGCTGGGCGCGGAGAACGAGCTCCGAGCCGGCCAGCTTGGTGAGGCCGTACGGACCGGCCGGGCAGGGTTCGGTCTGTTCGTCCTGGCTGGTGCCTTGCGGCGCACCGCCGTACTCGGCCGCCGAGCCCAGGTGGACGAAGCGGGCATGGCTGGCGTGGTCCCGGGCCGAGGCGAGCAGGGCGTCGACCGCGATCACGTTGGCCCGGACCAGGGTCGCGGAGTCGCCCAGCGTGGCACCGGCCGCGTTGATGACGACGGTCGGTTTGTACATGCCGATCTGCGTGTCCAGCGCGTACGGGTGCATCGCGGCCAGGTCGCACAGCCGGTGCGGCTCGCCCCGGCTCCGGCTCAGGCCGCGGTACTCGATCCCGCGGTCGGCGAGCAATGCGCAGATCCTGGCGCCGAGGAAGCCTCCCGCGCCGAACACCATCACCCGCTCAGTTCCGGTCACTCCTCCATCGTGCGGTTCGTACTTGTCGGTCCGCCCTCCGTTCTCCGTCGTACCGATCACAAATGCACCCGCCGGCGACTTGCGGCGGTGTGTCGGTCCGGCGTGACAGTGTGGCCGGGACACCTCAGCGACAGGGGAGAGCGATGCCAGACCGAGTGGACGGGCGGCCGCCGGCGCCGACCGAGTCGACGATCCGCGACTGGGACGACGCGGACCCGTCCGGCGAGACCTACCGCCGGGTGCTGTTCATCGACTCCGACCTGACCGAGGTGGACAACCGCGGCGGGATCTTCGAGGAGTGCACGTTCCGCGGGGTCCGGTTCAACGCGTCGACCCACACCGACGCCGCGTTCGTGAACTGCACGTTCGTCCGGTGCTCGCTGTTCGACACCACGTTCACCCGGTGCAAGTTCGTCGGCAGCTTCTTCGACGACTGCACCTACAACCTGCTGAAGGTGTCCGGCGGTGACTGGTCGTTCACCGGGCTCCCGGGCGCGGACCTGCGCGGGACCGAGTTCACCGGGGTCAAGTTCCGGGAGGCGGACCTCACCGGCGCACGAGCAGCCAAGGCGGTGCTGCGTGACCTGGAGCTGTCCGGCGCGTCGCTGCACCGCGCCGACTTCACTGCGGCCGACCTCCGGGGCTCCGACCTCTCCACCCTCGACCCACTCACGGTCGAACTGAAGGACGCCCGGGTCGACGTCACCCAGGCAATGGTCATCGCCACGTCGCTCGGCCTCGACGTCCGGCCTTAGGGCCTGCAGACAGACCTCGGCCTGTGGATATCTCCGTGTGATCGTGTCGGCATCCCCCGTTTCATCCACAGCCTGTGGATAACTATCCGGATAACTTCGTAACCGCTCTGTGAGAATCTCACCGCGCCCGAGCGATCTGACGCAGGCCGTTCGCCGGCTTGGCGACCGGGACCGGCACCGGAACCAGCTCGCGACGGTGCCGGGCCGGGCGCCGCCCGCGGACCACGAGCACTGCCGAGTGCTCGACGACGTACGGGACGGCGACCAGTTGGCGGTCGCGGATCAGGGTCTGGAGACCCGCCGCCAGGCCGACGCCGGCGAAGGCGCCGAGCGTGTTCGCGACCAGGTCGTGCAGCTGGCAGGAGCGGCCGAGCTGCGGGACCAGGGCCTGGATGGCCTCGACCGAGGCGGACATCCCGATGCCGGCGGCGATGCCGTTACCCGGCCGGCCGCTGGCCAGCGTCAGCATCCCGGCGGCCGGGACGAACAGCAGGACGTTGAGCAGGCCCTGGATCGAGGTCAGGCCGCCAGTCGTGGTCAGGTAGGTGCCGCACTGGCCGATCAAGCCGATGGTGTGCGCGGTCGGGCTGAGGGTCGCCGCGAGCACCAGCGCAAGTGCGCCGGGCAGGCAGAAGGCCGCGAGCCGGGGGACCACGTCACCCGGCCGCCGGAGCGACGCGAGCGCGATCGGCAGCGCCATTCCGGTCAGCACGAGCCAGGTGTCCAGCAGATGGGGGATGCCGCGATAGGTCTCGAGCACGCGTCCGAAGCCTCCCGTGGTCGACCGGCCGACAGCTGTCTTCCTCGCCGAATTCGCTTCCTCACAAGACGATCAGCCGACCGATCCCACGCTCGCCAGGCTTGTCCGGACATCTGCACGCACCCGCAAACAGTCCGTGACAAACCGAGCACAAATCGTCACCAAAGACCCGTGCCCAAGGCAACGATCATTTGCTGCGGGCAGCCGTCAACCCACCCGGTAGTCGCTGTCGAGCCGGTCGGTGATGAGCATGTAGCCCGGGGCGTGCGTGATGGCGAAGGGTGGCCGGGAGGCCATCAGGGCGGCCTGCGGGGTGACCCCGCAGGCCCAGAACACCGGTACGTCGCCATCGGCAGCGTCCACCGGGTCGCCGAAATCCGGCCGGGAGAGATCCTCGATGCCCAGCGCCCGCGGATCCCCGACATGCACCGGACCGCCATGAACGGCGGGCATCGCCCGGGTGATCCGCACGGCGTCGTCCACCCGGCCGGCCGGGATCTGCCGCATCGACACGACCATCGGACCGAAGAGCCGCTCGGCGGACTCGCATTGCCGGTTCGTCACGTACATCGCCACGTTGCGGCCCTGGGCGACGTGCCGGAGCGGAACGCCCGCAGCCGCCAGCGCGGACTCGAAGGTGAAGCTGCAGCCGATGGAGAAGGCGACCATGTCGTCGCGCCACGCGTCGGTCGCGTCGGACACCTCACCGACCAGTTCGCCGGCTCGCCAGATCCGGTACCGCGGCAGGTCGGTGCGCAGGTCCGCGCCGGCCGCGAGGCGAGTCGTCGGATCACCGGGGTCGGTGACGTCGAGCAGTGGGCAGGCTTGTGGATTACGGGTGCAGAAGAGCAGGACGTCGTACGCCCAGTCCTTGGGTACGGCGATCAGGTTGGTCTGGGTGTAGCCGCTGGCCCAGCCGGTGGTGGGCTGTGCGGTGCCGCGGCGGAACAACTCGCGCGCCTGGGCCGGGCTGAGGTCGAGGGTCGTCATCGGGCTCCCCATCTCGCGTGAGCCTCAACGGTAGTGATTGTTGAACAATTCCACAAGGCCTCAGGAGCGGTGCTGGGCCACCGCGGCCGCGGACTCCTCGTCGCCGGCCGCGCGGAGCCCGTCGATCACGCCGTCGATGTCGGCGTCCGCCCGGTTCTGGCTGAGCTTGACCTTCGCCTCGATCCGGCTGATCGCAAGCTCCACGCCGACGATCGCTCGCAACTGACCGGTGACGAACTTCTCCGGTGCGTCATCCACCGACCACGGCTCGTCCCGGCCGGCTTCGTGGTGGTCCGACAGCCGCCGTACGACGTCCGCGACCCAGGCCGGGTCGTCGTGCACGGTCAGCGTCCCGTAGACGTGCGCGGTCACGTAGTTCCAGGTCGGCACGACCCGGCCGTGCTCGCGCTTGGACGCGTACCAGGCCGGCGAGACGTACGCGTCCGGACCGCGCATGATCACCAGCGCCTCACCGATCACGTACTGCTGCCAGTGATCGTTGTTGCGGGCGAGGTGCCCGAGCAGCACATGCCTGGAGCGGTCGTAGACGAACGGCAGCATCGTGGCCACCAGCCCGTCCGGAGTCATCGTCACCAGGTCGGCCGCCCCGTGGTGGGTCAGCAGCTCGTGGATCGCCTCGTCATCTGCAGCGAAGTGCTTCGGAACGTACACAACACCACCCTCACCGAGGCGTTCACTGGCCGATAGATCCAATCCGCGCAGGCTTCGTCAGTCCACTCAGTGGTTGACTTCCTGCTCCCACTGGTCCCGCGGCTGCGTGTGGAGACGCCAGTAGTGCTCCGCGATGTCGTCCGGGTCGTACGCCGTACCCGGTGCAACCGCACCGCCGACGGTGACGCTCGCGGCGTGGATGCCGGAGTCGCCGTACTGCTGGTCGAGCAACGTCACCAGCGTCCGCACGCCGGCCTTGCCGAGAGACAGACTGGCGTAGCCCGGCTTCGGCTCGGGCATCCCACCGGTGATGATGAACGACCCGCTGCCACGCTCAGCCATCGCCGGTACGACGTGCGCCGCCGTGGTGATCGCACCGACCACGTTGACCGCCCAGGCGTCCAGATGTTGCTGCGCAGTCAGGTCGCCGACGGCGTCCGGCTGGATGATCGCCGCGTTGTAGACCACCACCTCCGGTACGCCGTACTGATCGACGACCCGGTCGAGCGCCGCACGCAGGCCCACCTCGTCCGTACTGTCCGCCGTCAGCGCGAGTACGTCGCCGGTGATCCCGTCCGCGACCGCCTTCACGGTCGCCTCCGACCGGGCGATCAGCCCGACACTCAGCCCGGCCCGGGCAAACCGCCTCGCCACCGCCGCGCCGATCCCCGGCCCGGCCCCTACCACCACAGCTCCTGTCATGCCGCGACCTTAAAACCTCACATCAATGTCAGAGTCAAGTCAGCTCTTGAGTTCGGCGGCCAACTCGTAGTCGCGGCGCCAGTCGCCGGTTGGTGCGAGGATCACTCGCTCGGTGCCGGCCGCCTCGTACGCCTCGAGCTGCTCAGGCGAGTCCAGTTGCGGCGCGACGACGGTCGCCCTGAGCGGGGCCCGGTGGTGCAGCTGGTTGATCTGGTCGAGCGCGGTTTTCACCTCGTCGGGCGACATCGCGATCGTCGCCCAGCCGTCGCCGTACCTGGCCGCTCGCCGGAAGGCCGCCTTCCCGTTGCCTGCGACAACGACCGGTGGGACCGCCGCTCCGGGTGCGATCGTTGCCGCCAGCCCGTCCGCGAGCGTCGCCGGCTTCCCGGCGATCAGATCCGGCAGTACGGCGAGGGCCTCGTCCGTCAGCCTTCCGCGGTCGGCGAAGGACACGCCTGCTGCCCGCCAGCCGATGTCGCCGTGCGCGGGGTTGCCGGTGCCGACTCCGAGGACGAGGCGGTTGCCGGACACGAGTTGCAGCGTGCTGACCTGCTTCGCCGCCCAGGCGACCGGCCGCAACGCCAGCAGCATCACGTTGAATCCGACCGTGATCCGCTCGGTCACCGCCGCCGCGGTCGCCAGCACCACCGAGCTCTCCAGCATCGGCGCGCTCGCGATCAGATGATCCGTCGACCACACCGAGTCCAGCCCGACCTCCTCCGCGAACCGCGCGCTCTCCCGGACATCCCCGAGAATCGGCTTCGACGGGTCCGGCGTCGACGTCGGCAGGATCACTCCGATCTCAACTGTCATGACCACCCTCAACTCTGTTGGCTGCGGAGTTGTTCCGCTCGAGGACTGCAGCTGTCCGCTACTCGCCCCTAGGGTCGTCGGCGTGAAGGTATTGAGTCCACGGGCCCTTGGACGTGCACTGCTCGAGCGGCAACTGTTGCTCGAGCGCGTCGACCTGCCCGTGGTGGCGGCGGTCGAGCGGGTGTTCGGGCTGAACGCGCAGAGTCCGAACGACCCGTATCTGGCGCTGTGGGCCCGACTCGAGTCCTTCACGATTCCCAGCCTCACCGCGGCGATCGAGGACCGTTCGCTGGTGCGCTCGACGATGATGCGAGCGACTCAACATCTGATGTCCGTGGACGACTTCTCCTTCGTGCGGCCGGTGTTGGCGCCGTTGTTGCGTCGCGTGCAGCGCAACGCGTTCGGGCGCCGTACCAAGGGCGTCGATCTCGAAGCGTTGGTCGTCGCGGTGCGAGAACTGCTTGCCGATGGGCGGACGCTGACCCGGCCGGAGCTGGGCCGATTGCTCGCCGAACGGTGGCCAGTCGACGAACCGACAGCACTTGGCTGGACCGCGCAGTACCTGGAGCCCCTCATCCATCCGGCGCCGAGCGGGACCTGGAACGTGTACGGCGCAACGCCATTCACCCTCGCCCCGACCGGGATCGCAGACGTGCGCCGGATGGTCTTGCGCTACCTGGCCGCGTTCGGCCCGGCAACCGTTGCGGACGCGCGGACGTGGTCCGGGGTGAGCGGGCTCCGCGAGGTCTTCGCCGACCTGCGTCCGTCGCTGAAGGTGTACGCCGACGAGTCCGGCCGCGAACTGTACGACCTCCCAGACGCCCCCTTGCCTCCCGATGACATCGAGGCACCCATCAGATTCCTGCCCTCGTTCGACGCCACCCTGCTCGCCCACGCCGACCGCACCCGCATCATGACCAACGAAATCCGAGCCCAGGTCTGCATAGGCGCCGGCGTAGCCCCCACCCTCCTCCAAAACGGCACGGTCACCGCCAGCTGGACCATCCACTCCACCAACAACACCGCGGTACTAACCATCCAACCCCTCCGCCCCCTGGCCGACCTCCCCTCCATCGAGTCAGAAGGCCTCCGCCTCTTGGCCTTCACTCACCCGTCCGACGCCCATCGCATCGAGTACCTTGCCTGACTTGTCCTCCACGTGAGTGGACAGTTGGACTGTTGCTCAGGTTGGCCAGGTGACGCGGGCGGCGACGAAGCTGCGGCCCTCGTACAGGAGCTCGCCACCGATCTCGCCGGCAAGCTGCTCGCCGGTCAGGTACCGCTTGTAGATCCGGTGCCGGGACCCGTCGTTCAGCGTCCGGTCCATCCACTGCTCGGGTCCGACGCCCGGCC
The DNA here is from genome assembly GCF_053592935.1 of Kribbella sp. NPDC002412. NCBI lineage: Bacteria > Bacillati > Actinomycetota > Actinomycetes > Propionibacteriales > Kribbellaceae > Kribbella > Kribbella sp. NPDC002412. Next base: position 14,032 of record NZ_JBSFBL010000025.1, on the reverse strand, counting down.
GGATCGCGGTGTCGACCACGACCAGCTCTGCGGCCACCCGCCGTACCTCAGCCAGAAACGGCTCCCGCTCATCCGGCGGCAGATGCCCGTAGAAGTGCCCGGTCAGCACCCGGTCGAACGCCTGGTCTGCGACCGGCAACCGCAGCGCATCGCCCACGACACCCCGCGGCACCCGCGGGCGGGCGACCGCGAGCATCGAGCGACTCCGGTCCAGCCCGACCGTCAGCCCGCGCAGGTGCTGCGTCAGAAATCCGGTGCCACAGGCAACATCGAGCGTCCGCGCCGCCGGCAACCCGCGGATCACCTCGACCAGCCGGTCGACCTCGTCGGACCAACCGGGCGGATTCCGGCCCGCGAACTGGCCGAGCCCGAGGTACCACTCGTCGTACTCCCCGGCCCGCCGCTCGTAGTAGGCGGCGGTCCCGTCGTCGCGCGCGAAGGCAGGCACCGGATCGGACATACGTAAAGTCTTACCCTTCGATGCCCATCCTGTGAAAGCCCTTGACGGTGCGAAGGACCGGCGCTGTCTCGACCCTGTGCACGCCGGCCAGCGCGGACACGTGCTCGGTGAGGTAGCTGTAGAGGTGCGCCGAGTCGCGGCAGATCGCGTGCGCGACGACGTTCGTCGGCCCGGTGGTGACCGCGACGAACGAGATCTCCGGATGCGCCGCCAGCGCGTCAGCCACCAGCGCCGCCGGCTGAGCAGTTATCCACAGCCGCGCCTGGGCCCGGTATCCGAGCGCCGCCGTCGGGACCTCCACGTCGAACCTCAACACCCCGGTACGACGAAGGTAGTCCAGCCGCCGCGCGACGCTCGACTGCGACCAACCGGTTGCCCGGACCAGTTCGGCGTACGGCGCCCGTCCGTCGACTCCTAGGACCTCGAGCATCCGCTGATCCCGCGCATCGAGGACCACCGTGGCATCCAGCAACTCCGGACCCGGCCGCCGGCGCAGCCGTGCCTGCCGATCCGCGTCGAGAACGTCGATCGCACCCCAGCGCGGCGGCCGACCCGCGGGCAGGACCTCGTGAGCACTCACCCCGAGCACGCCGCGACTCCACTCCAGCTCCTCGATCAGCACCTGGTCGTCGCTCGACGGCTGACAGTCGCAGCTGATCTCGGTCCCACCTGACAGCACCTGGACCCACAACGTGTCCGCCCGCCGGGCCAGCGCGTCCGCGATCGACTCCGCGACGTCCGGCGTACAGCGAATCCGGACCGTCCACCACCGAGACCCGAGCCGAACGCCGTCGGCGATCCCGACCACCCGCAGCACGCCGCCGGCCCGCAACCGCCGGTACCGCCGGGCCACCGTGTGCTCCGAAATCCCGAGCACCCCCGCGACAGCACTGAACGGCACCCGCCCATCGATCCCCAACGAGTGCACCAGCCCGCGGTCGATCTCGTCCAAGGTGACGGATTGGGCCACGATCAGACTCTACCGCGCTAGATATCCCCAACACTGTCCACAGGTGTGCACAACCCCGGGACCTTGGGCTCACCCGCTTGCTGGTGGTGGCGAAGCGGCCCACCCGATCGCCGACCCCGAAGCCAGACCCACCCGATTGCTTGCTCGTGCGTCTACTGCCAGAGTCACGGGCATGGGGTCCAGCTACACCGATTTCCAGGGGTTCGGCTTCTGGGCGCGTGACGGTCTTCTGGAGATCTGGCTCGAGGCGCTTGCCGAGGTTGTCCCTGCCAAGGCGCCGGAGTGGCTGCGCGACGCAAAACAGCATTGGCGACTGCAAGCCCGCGGCGGCTTCGTGGGCTGCGTCAACGCCGACCTGGATGCCCGGCTTACCTCAGAGGACCGAACGGAGACTGTGCTCGCCCTCGCGGAGGAGGCATCTGCGTACGTCACTCGAGTCGCCGGCGCGACGGGCACAGTGCCGGCCGCGTGGCTGAACAACCGAGGCGTGGGCGGCGAAGGCACCGTGTGGCTTGCCGATGTCGAAGTGCGATCGGTGCACCAAGTCGGCGACGCACTCACAGCACTCCTTCGCGGCGAACTCCAGACGACGCCAGGAACCAGCCCAGTCCTGCACTAGGTCGATTGCCGATCAACGAGATAGCGAGTCGGCGAGAGCGCACGCGTCGGAGGAGCGGCGTAGCGGACGGCGCGGGGGACCACAGTCCGCGCGCGGCGTCGCGTGGGGACAAACCTGTGGAGATGAGGGGACTTGAACCCCAAACCTGCCATGCATAGGCGGTTGCGCTGCTCCCGCCTGTCTGCGCAGGCAGATCCTGAGCGCGGGCTCGTTCTCGTTAGGGCACGCAGAGGGCACGGCCTCCCGTGACTTTCCTACACGGTGCGACGATTCGGAAGTCAGTCGAACTCGATGAAGGGATCTGAGTCGGATGGGACGACCTCGGCTACAGGTCGGCGCGGTGACGATTACTTCGGAGCCGGGCCGGGCGCGTGAGTTGGCGGATTTCTATCACCGGTTGCTGGGCTGGCCGATCGTCGACATCGGCCCGAAGGGTGGCTGGGCTCAGCTGCGTCCGCCCGAAGGCGAGACGGGACCAACGATCAATGTCGAGGAGGACCGTGCGCACGGACGGCCAGTGTGGCCGAGCCAGCCGGGCCAGCAGACCGCAACCATGCACCTCGACATCGGTGTCGACGACCTGGACGCCGCCGTCGCCTGGGCCGTCGGGGCCGGGGCGACTCAGGCAGTACATCAGCCGCAGCAGCACGTTCGAGTGATGCTCGATCCGCACGGCCATCCGTTCTGCTTGTCCTGAATGCTTTCCACGTTGCCGAACCGCCTCGGCTTGCCGATCCCGCAGGGACGCCGTAGGCGCTCTTGATGTGTGTCGTGGTGGCCGTACGATCGAGCGGCCAGGGAGACGTGGCTTCCCACGGTCAGACGCCAAGACGGCGGCTCGTGGCGGTTGGTATCGGGTGGACAGGGAAGCGTCCTGCTCCTAAGCTCCGGCGAGAACGGCGCCCCAGCGCCGCACGCTTGACCCATAAGAGCCCAAATCGGCACAGAGCCAGGGACTCGGGAGGATCAGCGCGCGGGCTACGCCGCGAATCGGGCAGACTTCTACGTCCGCGCCGACATCCGCTGCTCCCACAACGGCTCTGCCTGCGACTCGATGAATCGCTGCACTCCGGCAGCAAGAGCCTCATGGTCTTCGTGGGGCCGCAGCTTCTCCGCGTCGGGACGCGACGCCGCGCGGCGTCGAGGACGCGTGGGTGAACACAGTCCGCGGTCGAGTGCGAATACGCCCGGCCAACGGCTGGCTCGCGTCAGGCGAGCTCGCGGGACCACGGGGCGGTCGAGTGCGGGCGGCAGCACGCGGACGCGCGGCAGCGCGCAGACCAAGGGTGGGTGGGAGCGGCCGGCGAGCACGCGACGAAGGAGCGGGCGTAGGGGACCATAGTCCGCGCGTGAGAAGAAGATTTGTGGAGACGAGGGGACTTGAACCCCTAACCCCTGCCTTGCAAAGGCAGTGCTCTGCCAGTTGAGCTACGCCCCCGTGGGGGTTCGGTCAGCGGCCCGGGGTGACCGGGTCGACGGCCTCGGCCCAGAGGTCCTTCTCGGCGCGGGACTGCTGGGTCTTCTTGTAGGCGAAGTATCCACCGATGCTGGCCACCAGCACCAGCAGGATCTTCTTCAGCACCGGGACTCCTCGGATCGGGGTTCACGATCGTGATGGTGGGCCTAACTGGACTTGAACCAGTGACCTCTGCCTTATCAGGGCAGCGCTCTAACCGTCTGAGCTATAGGCCCGCGTTGCGGGGTCGAACCCGGGAGAGATTACCGCACCAAGGGCCCTACTCCCAAACCGGTTCCGGCCAGGCCGCGGACGGGCCCGGCCGGAGACCGCGAATGCCTGTCAGTCCTCCGATGCCAGCGTGACTTCGAGGCCGCCCAGCAGCGTGGCGGCGATGTTGTAGAGGAAGGATCCGAGCGTCGCGAGGGCGGTGATGATGAGCACGTCCGCACACGCGAGCAGGGTCGTGAATCCCATCACCTTGCCGGTGTTGATGTAGTTCTCGATCCGGAACGGCTCGGCCGCCGGCGTCCCCAGCACCTCGGTGACGGTGTTGTTGATGTTGTCGAACACACCGGCCGCGCCGATCGCGGACCAGACGATGAAGACCGCGACCCAGGTGACGATGCCGAACGCGATCGCCAGCAGGAACGACGTCTTCATCACCGACCACGGGTCGATCCGCGACATCCGCAGCCGCGCCTTGCGCGTCTGCGGCCGGCTCGACGTCTTCAGCGCCTTCTCGGCCCTTACCGAGGCCTTGTGCTCCGCCTTCTCGGCCTTGTCCGGCTTCGCGTCCTTGACCGCGGCGGCCTTGTCCAGCACCGCCTGCCGCGCCGCGCTGACCCGGTCGCCGATGCTGCCCGGCTTCGCGCCGTCCTTCCCGGTCAGTCCGTACGACGAGGCACCAGCCGCCGGCGCACCAGCGGCGGGAGCGGTCCACGGCTCGGGACGTCCCGGCGTACTCGGGCCCGGCGTGCCCTGACCCGAGCTGACCGGACTGGCCGGACGTGCGGTCGGACGAACCGGCGGCTGCTGCGGCGGCCGCACCGGCGCACCGGACCGGCCGGCCTGCGACTGCCCGGCGCCAGGCTGCCCAACCCCAGGCTGACCGACACCGGACGGGCCGTTGCCAGACGAGCCGACACCAGACGGGCCGGACGATGACGCACCGGACTGGCCCGGTCGCGGCTGGCTACCACCGGACGGCCGGAAGTCGCCGGATCGGGACTGGCCGTTACCGCTCGATGCGGCGGTGGAACGACCGTTGGAGGCCGGGTTGGCCGGTGGGGTGGACTGCTTCTTACCGGAGCTGTCCGTAGCACCGTCGGGCCACGTCGGCCTCGCGCGGTTGGTCATCAGTTACCCTCCTGGCCGGCTTCGTCGTCTTCGACGGTAGCCGCGCCGTCGACGTCCGTCGAACGCTGGTCATCATCCTGGACGCTCTCAGGGGTGGTTTCGGTTGTCGATCCGTCCACATCCTGGGCACCTTCTTCGGAGGGAGTACCCGCTTCGGCGTCGAGGGATTCGTCGCCGTTGCCGTTCAGGCTGAGATCGGTGTTCCGGGCGATCGCGACCACCGCGTCGGACTCGCCGACCCCGGCGAACCGGACGCCCATGGTGTCGCGGCCCTTGACCGGCACGCTGTCCACCCGGCTGCGGACGACCTGGCCGCTGGCCTTGATCGCCAGCACCTGGTCCTCGTCGACCACGATGATCGCGCCGACCAGCGAGCCGCGCTCGTCGTTCAGCTTGACCGCCTTGATGCCGAGACCGCCGCGGCCCTGCTGCCGGTACTCCGACACCTTGCTGCGCTTGGCGTACCCGGCGTCGGTCACGGTGAAGACGAACTGCGTCTCCTCGTCCTCGCCGACCCGGATCACCGACATCGACAGCAGCTCGTCGCCGGAGCGGAACTTCATGCCGGTCACGCCGGAGGTGGCCCGGCCCATCGGGCGGAGCTGCTCGTCGTTCGCGGTGAACCGGATCGACTGGCCCTTGCGGGACACCAGCAGCAGGTCGTCCTCGGCGGTGGCGAGGTCAGCGCCGATCAGCTCGTCGTCCTCCTCGCGGAAGTTCACCGCGATGATGCCGCTCTGCCGGGCCGAGTCGTAGTCGGTCAGGGCCGTCTTCTTGACCAGGCCCTTCTTGGTCGCCAGCACCAGGTAGTCGGACTGCTCGTAGTCACGCAGCGTCAGCACCTGCGCGATCTCCTCGTCCGGCTGGAACGAGAGCAGGCCGGCCACATGCGAGCCCTTCGCGTCCCGGGCGGACTCGGGCAGCTGCCACACCTTGGCCCGGTAGACCCGGCCCTTGGTGGTGAAGAACAGCATCCAGTGGTGGTTCGTGGTGGCGAAGAAGTGGCTGATCTCGTCCTCGGCCCGCAACTGGGCGCCACGGACGCCCTTGCCGCCGCGGTGCTGCACCCGGTACTGGTCGGTCTTGGTCCGCTTCGCGTACCCGCCGCGGGTGATCGTGACGACCACGTCCTCGTCCGGCACCAGGTCCTGCACGGACAGGTCGCCGTCGGCCGCGATGATCGTCGTACGGCGGTCGTCGCCGTACTTCTCGACGATCTCGGCCAGCTCGTCCTTGACGATCGAGCGCTGCCGCTCCGGGCTGGCCAGGATGTCCTCGAGGTCGGCGATGACGGCCTCGAGCTCGTTCAGCCGGTCGATGATCTTCTGGCGTTCCAGGGCGGCCAGCCGGCGCAGCTGCATGTCCAGGATCGCCTGGGCCTGCACCTCGTCGATGTCCAGCAGGTCGATCAGGCCCTGGCGGGCGTCGTCCACGTCGGGGCTGCGGCGGATCAGCGCGATGACCTCGTCCAGCGCGTCCAGCGCCTTCACGTAGCCGCGGTAGATGTGGGCCTGCTTCTCGGCCTCGCGGAGGCGGTAGCGGGTCCGGCGCTGGATGACCTCGATCTGGTGGTCGATCCAGTGCGTGATGAACAGGTCCAGGCTGAGCGTGCGCGGTACGCCGTCGACCAGCGCCAGCATGTTGCAGCCGAAGGTGTCCTGCAGCTGCGTGTGCTTGTACAGGTTGTTCAGTACGACGCGCGGCTGGGCGTCACGCTTCAGCACGATCACCAGGCGCTGGCCGGTCCGAGACGAGGTGTCGTCGCGGATGTCGGCGATGCCGGTCATCTTGCCGGTGTTGACCAGCTCGGCGATCTTCTGCGCCAGGTTGTCCGGGTTGACCATGTACGGCAGCTCGCTGACGACCAGGCTGGTCCGGCCCTTGGCGTCTTCCTCGATGTCGACGACCGCGCGCATCGTGACCGAGCCCCGGCCGGTGCGGTAGGCGTCGTCGATGCCCTTGTAGCCGACGATCAGCGCGCCGTTCGGGAAGTCCGGGCCCTTGATGTTCTCCATGCACGCCGCCAGGACCTCTTCCTGGGTGGCGTCCGGATGCTCCAGGCACCACTGCGCCGCGGCGGCGACCTCGCGCAGGTTGTGCGGCGGGATCTGGGTCGCCATTCCCACCGCGATACCGGCCGAGCCGTTGACCAGCAGGTTCGGGAACCGGCTGGGCAGGATCACCGGCTCCTGTGAGCGGCCGTCGTAGTTGGGGCGGAAGTCGACCGTCTCCTGGTCGATGTCGCGCACCATCTCCATCGCCAGCGGGGCCAGCCGGCACTCGGTGTACCGCATCGCGGCCGCCGGGTCGTTACCCGGCGAGCCGAAGTTGCCCTGGCCCTGGATCATCGGCGCCCGCATCACCCACGGCTGCGCCAGCCGCACCAAGGTGTCGTAGATCGCCGAGTCGCCGTGCGGGTGGTACTGACCCATCACGTCACCGACGACGCGGGAGCACTTCGAGAAACCACGGTCCGGCCGGTAGCCGCCGTCGTACATCGCGTAGAGGATGCGGCGGTGCACCGGCTTCAGGCCGTCGCGGACCTCGGGCAACGCGCGGCCGACGATGACGGCCATCGCGTAGTCGAGGTACGACTGCTGCATCTCGGTCTGCAGATCGAGGGGCTCGATCCGGTCGTGGCCCGGCGAGGTGGGGGTCTCGGTCATGAAAAGCTCGTCCCGTTCAAATCAGTCGTACGTCGGGGTGGTCACGCGGGCGGAGTCCCGGCCGGAGCAGCCGGGCGATCTCCGTCAGATATCCAGGAAGCGGACGTCCTTGGCGTTGCGCTGGATGAAGTTGCGACGGGCCTCGATGTCGTCGCCCATCAGGGTCTGGAACGTCTCGTCCGCGCGGACCGCGTCGTCCAGGGTGATCTGCAGCAGCACCCGGTTGGCCGGGTCCATCGTGGTCTCCCACAGCTCCTGGGCGTTCATCTCGCCCAGACCCTTGTACCGCTGGATCGCGTTCTCCTTCGGCAGCTTCTTGCCCGCCTCGGCGCCGGCCTCGACCAGGCCGTCCTTCTCCCGCTCGGTGTAGGCGAGCTCGTGCGCCGAGTTGCTCCAGCGGATCTTGTACAGCGGCGGCTGCGCGGCGTACACGTGGCCGCGCTCGATCAGCGGCCGCATGAACCGGAACAGCAGGGTCAGCAGCAGCGTCCGGATGTGCTGGCCGTCGACGTCGGCGTCGGCCATCAGCACGATCTTGTGGTACCGCAGCTTCTCCTCGTCGAAGTCCTCGTGGATGCCGGTGCCGAGCGCGGAGATGATGGCCTGCACCTCGTTGTTCTGCAGGACCTTGTCGATCCGGGCCTTCTCGACGTTCAGGATCTTGCCCCGGATCGGCAGGATGGCCTGGAACTTCGGGTCCCGGCCGCCCTTGGCGGAGCCACCGGCCGAGTCACCCTCGACGATGTAGACCTCGCACTCCTCCGGGTTGGTCGACTGGCAGTCGGACAGCTTGCCCGGCAGCCCGCCGCCACCCAGCAGGCCCTTGCGGTTGCGGGCCAGGTCGCGCGCCTTCCGGGCGGCGATCCGGGCGCTCGCCGCGGCGGTCGCCTTCCGGATGATCTCGCGGCCCTCGGCCGGGTTCTGCTCGAACCAGGCGCCGAGCTTGTCGTTCACGACCCGCTGGACGAAACCCTTGACCTCGGTGTTGCCGAGCTTGGTCTTGGTCTGGCCCTCGAACTGCGGCTCCGCCAGCTTGACCGAGATGATCGCGGTCAGGCCTTCCCGGATGTCGTCACCGGTGAGCCTGTCCTCCTTCTTCTTGATCATGCCCTGGTCCTCGCCGAACGAGTTGACCAGCGAGGTGAGCGCGGCCCGGAAGCCTTCCTCGTGGGTGCCGCCCTCGTGGGTGTTGATCGCGTTCGCGAAGGTGTGCACGGACTCCTGGAACGAGCCGCTCCACTGCAGCGCGACCTCGAGGCTCATGCTGTTCCCGCCGTTGGCCGCGGCCTCGAACGAGATCACGTCGCGGTGCACGGTCTCCCGGATGCCGGTCAGGTACTTCACGTAGTCGACCAGGCCGTTGTCGTACTTGAACGACTGCTCGACCGGGTTGCCGTCCTCGGTGTGGTCCGGCCGCTCGTCCCGGATCACGATCTCCAGGCCCTTGTTCAGGAAGGCCATCTCGCGGAACCGGGTGGACAGCGTCTCGTAGGAGTACGTCGTGGTCTCGAATATGTCCGGGTTCGCCCAGAAGGTGATCGTCGTACCGTGCTCGTCGGACGGGCCGACCTCGGCCAGCTCGTCGTCCGGCACGCCCATCGTGAAGGACTGGGTGTACTCCTTGCCGTTCTGCTTGACGTCGACCTTCAGCCGGGTGGACAGCGCGTTCACCACGGACACACCGACACCGTGCAGACCGCCGGACACCTTGTAACCACCGCCGCCGAACTTGCCGCCGGCGTGCAGCACGGTCAGTACGACGGTGACGGCCGGCTTGCCCTCGGACTCGACGATGCCGACCGGGATACCGCGGCCGTTGTCCTCGACCCGGATGCCGCCGTCCTGCAGCATGGTGACGACGATCCGGTCACACACCCCGGCCATCGCCTCGTCCACCGCGTTGTCGACCACCTCGGTGACGAGGTGGTGCAGACCCCGCTCACCGGTGGACCCGATGTACATCCCCGGCCGTTTCCGGACCGCGTCGAGGCCCTCGAGGACCTGGATCGCGCTGGCGTCGTACTCCCGCTCCACGATGTTGGAGGGCATCTCAACGTCTGCTGCGACGGTGCCGATGGGGTCGGCGGACTGGTTGGCGTCGATCTCGGTCGGCTCGTCGGTCACCGGTGGTTGTCCTCCTCGGACCTCGCGTCTGCGAGGCATCGCGGCACAGTGGAAGCCGCCCCCTGCGTGTTGGCAGAGGTGCGGCTCGCCCTACACCACCTATTCTACCCGTCGGCCGAAGCAGAACCTGCCATCAGGAGGCCGAAACTGTGGACAGGGCGTCTTTTCGCCCTCCTCACCATGTCCCCTCTCGCGGGTAGGGGGCTCAAAAGCGCTCACGGGCCCTCAGCGGCCTCCGGGAGATCCGGGTACGGCGGTCTCGGCATCGAGACCGAACCGACCGGTCCAGACCACTCAGCGTACGGCCCGACGGGTGCCCGTCGAGGACCCACCGACCTCTAGGATCGCTGCCGTGGAAAGTCTCGACGACGTCATCGACGCCATGATCGCCGACCGGGTGATTCACCGGCACCGGCGCAAGTGGCTGATCGCGATCGCCCTCGTCGTCGTCCTCGCTCTGGTGATCCTGGCCACCGGCGGCTGGAAGGAGCGGAAAGGTCGGACGGTCCCGACGCTGACCGCGCCGGTGACCGTCGAGTCCGGCAAGTGGGAGTACAACTTCACCAAGGCCGAGATCCGGGTCAAGAAGGCGGGGGAGTACACCGACGCCGAGACCGAGCTCCGGGTCTACTTCGACCTGAAGAACATCGACGAGGAGGAGAAGACCAGTGACAGCCTGCCGGGCAAGCTGCTGGTCTTCGTCCCGGGCGGCGGCGCGGAGTTCATCGACTCCAACGGCGCTGACTGCCGCGGCGAGCTGAACTGGGTCATCGTCTACGGACTGCCGCCGGAGAGCTGCTACACGACCTTCAAGGTGGCGCCCGACTTCACCTCTGACCTGGTCGAGGTCGGTGTCCTGGGTGAGCGGTACGAGTCCGACGACAGCCTGTTCGGAGCCAACGACGATCCGTACTGGCAGAACGAGCGGCCGGACGCCGTCGTACAGCTGAAGCCCGAGACCGTCGACGTCACGGAGGGCGACAAGTGAAGCTCTATCGGCCGGCCACCGTGCTCGTCGGCATCCTGTTCGTCCTGCTCGGCGGCGTCACCCGGCTGGCCGCCCCGGAGCAGGTGTTCGAGGACCAGAACCTGATCGCCGTCCGCGGCACCATCGGCGAGCCGCTGAAGTACGCCGGCTCGGACTCGACCGTGACCATCACCCGGATGAAGTTCGCCAAGACGCTGGTCGAGGAGGACGGCAGCGACGACGACAAGCCGTTCGAGACCAACGGCGTCTACGTCGCTCTCGAGTGGGACACCGTGCGCGGGATCGAGAAGCCGGCCAACACCGGCGCGCGCCTGGTCGCCGACGGCGGCACGAACTACGAGCCGATCGGCGGACTGAACGACTCCGGGATCGACTTCCCCGAAGCGGGTTTCGCCAAGACCGGCGCGATCGTCTTCGAGGTGAACCCGACCGACCTCAAGGGGCTCAAGCTGCAGATCCGGCCGAGTATGTTCTTCACCGTGCTGAACTCGTACGTCGAGGTCGACCTCGGCATCCCGAGTGAAGAGGTCGCCCAGCAACTCGTCGACGGCGCCGAGGGGCAGTACGTGCTGCAGGACCCGGTGACCCGGGTGGCGACGTCATGAGGGGCCTGAACCGAGCGGCCCGGCTGGCCGCCCAGATCTCGCTGCTGCTGGCGCTGATGTCCACCAGCGTGTACATGCTGACCCGCGTCTACCTCGACGACGAGGAGCGGATCTACAACGAGGGCAACATCAACGAGATCGCCACCAGCGGCGGCCCGGTGACGATCGGCCACGTCGAGTGGAAGCTCGACTCGCTGCAGCCCTACACCCGGATCGTCGACAAGAAGGGCGAGGAGATCGGGATGGGCGGCCCCGCCGGCACCATCCTGATGATCGCCAAGCTGACCGCGACCCCGCGGCAGGGCGTCTATCTCAAGGACGGCGGCTTCAGCTGCGGCGCGGACCTCTGGGACGACCGCGGCAACGTCTGGCAGGCCGGGCGGAACACCTCCGACTGGGAGCTGCCGACCAACTGCTACGCCGACGACAGCGACGACGACGGCAAGGACGAGGTCTTCGAGATCGACAAGCCGCGTCAGGTGGCGATGATCTACGTGATCCCGGCCGACGCCGTGTCGCACGTCGTGGGTGTGAGCATGCAGGACCGGAACGGCTTCCGCCGGGTCCTCATCACGCCCTGAGCCATCCCGCCGTACCGGAACCAAGCTCTGCGGGGTCAGGCTCCGCGGCTTTGCTCAGGCCTCCGCGGCTTGGTCAGGCTCCGTGGCTTGATCAGGCGGCGGGCTGGGCCGACTTCTCGGCCTCGGCGGCCGCGGCCTCGGCCCGGCGTTCGCTGCTCACCGAGATGCACAGGTCGAAGGCGGCCGCGAGCAGCGCGATCCGCAGCGTCTCGAAGATCGCGTTGTCGATCATCGAGGCGAGCTCGGCGTTCATCAGGCCCCAGCGCTCGCCGTGCACGCCGATCGCGCGCTGGATCGCCACGAACGCCCACTCGTCACCGAGCACCCAGAACGTGTAGACCATGCAGACCACGCCCAGAAACACCGGCCCGACCCGCACCAGCAGCCGGAACGCGTTCAGCGTCGGGTAGAACTTCTCCCGCAGACCGCCGAGCACGAGGTTCGGCGCCTTGCTGGTAAGCGCGACCACCCGGTTCTGCTTCGGGGCCTCCGCCTCGAGCTGGCCACCCAACCGCTGCTCGATGCGCGTGCCGCGGAAGACGCCACCGCTGGACAGCACCCGGTGGCCGAACACCACCGTGGTGATCGCCAGCCAGGTCAGCGGCTCGGCGACGCCCAGCTTGAACAGCGGCCAGAGCGTCTCCCAGAAGAAGCCCCAGAGGAACTCGAGACCGGCCGGGACCGGGATGTTGATGTCGGCGAAGAAGTTCTTCACCCCGTCCCACCAGTCGACCGACCAGTACCAGAACGAGCGCTGCTCGAACCAGTTCTTGCCGTCGGCGATCGCGAACGGCGTGACGACGACGGTGAGCAGCAGGAAGAACGCCTCGGCCCAGACCTGGACGAACTTCGCCGGCCGGCTCGGCCAGCGGTCGTCGACAGCCTGGATCACCCGGCGCAGCACCAGCAGGATGACGATCGCCGGCAGGTACTTGTGCCAGGCCCCGTTGCCCAGGTCGAAGAAGCCCGCACCGGGCTGCAGCCCGCGCTCGACCATGTTGCTGACGTTGAGCTGAGAGACCTGGTTCTCCAGGAAGCCCCAGGCCGACCACACCGCCACCAGCGGCAGCAGCGTCACGGCCAGCAGCTCCAGCAGCCCTTGCTGAGTCGGGTCCGACGTCTCCTCGGCCTTGTTGCTCGCTGCGTCCCGCCAGCGGTACAGCGAGTTCGCACACGCGCGGATCATGCCGACGTACGCCGCGATCTGGATCAGCACGCCGGCCGAGAACACGCCGACGCCGATACTCGAGTGCGAGTGCTCGGCCAGCCAGATGGCGCACTCCATGCAGACCTTGAACCCGAGGTACCCGGCGAAGAACCAGGTCACCATGGGCAGCAGGTTCCGCCACCACAACCGGAAGGTGTCTCCGATCAGGTGGACCATCTCGCGAAAGCCGTCGACGATCGTGCGCATCGCGCCTGATCCTAGGGGAGGGGCGGGTCGCTCAGGCAATCCGCTCTCGCGGGCCGGTCAGCCGTAGGTGTCGCGGGGTCCGCGGCCGCCGCGGATCGTGCGCGGGCCCTTCCGCCAGGACGGCGCGTGCGGGCCCTGGACGTTGACGCGAGTGACGGTTCCTTCGCCGAGTTCGGCGTTCAGTCGGCGGACCAGGTCCGGGGCGAGCATCTTCAGCTGGGTCGCCCAGGCGGTGGAGTCGGTGCGGACGGTGAGCTCGGTGTCCTGGTAGCTCTCCGGCTTGCAGTGCTCGGCCATCTCCGGACCGACGATCGCCGGCCAGCGCGCCATCACGCCGTGTACGGCGACGTCCACCTCCCACCCCTGGTCTCGCATCAGCCGGCCGAGGGTGTTCGTCAGCTTCTGCGGATCCCGGTCGTCCGGCCGCGCGCTGCTGACCTGGGTGCCGTCGATCCGCGGCCGCCGCCGGGTCCGCTTGACCGGCTTGACCGGGCTCATGCCCTTCAGCCGCCCGGCGAGCGATTTCGCCAGGTCCAGCCCCTGCTTGTCGTGCTCAGCTTCGCCCGGCGGTTCCGGAGCGGCCTCGCTCTCGAAGCCGCTCTCAGGGGAATTCCGGGGTTCAGGCACGGCTGACGGCACCGTCCCCCACGTCGAACCGGGCGCCGCTGAGCTCAGCGGGCACGTCAGCGCCCACCGCCGCGGTCACCAGCACCTGCTCGGCCGGGGCCACCAGTTCGGCCAGCCGGTCGCGGCGCTGCGTGTCCAGCTCCGCGAACACATCGTCCAGGAT
>NZ_JBSFBL010000024.1:0-112080 GCF_053592935.1 Kribbella sp. NPDC002412 | reverse complement strand
GGCGGCTACATCAACCACTACCTGGACGGCACGATCTGGCCGGAGGGCGCGACCCAGCCCCGCCCAGGTCGAGCGCACGATCGGCCGGATCATGGCCCAGGGTTTCCAGGACACGCCTCCGGTCGGTTACTCGAACGGCGAGGAGGACTACCTCAACCTGGTCAAGCGCGACGACATCGACCTGATCTACATCGCGACCCCGTGGGAGTGGCACTACCCGCAGGCCAAGGCCGCGATGGAGCACGGCAAGCACGTCGCCATCGAGCTGCCGATCTCGCCGCACCTGCACGAGATCTGGGACCTGGTGCGGACGTCGGAACGCACCCGGAAGCACTGCATGCTGCTGGAGAACGTGAACTACTTCCGGCCCGAGCTGCAGCTGTTCAACATGGTCAAGGCCGGGCTGTTCGGCGACGTGCAGCACGGTTCCGGCGGCTACATCCACGACCTGCGCTGGCCGTACCTGTTCGGTGGCGCGTACCACCCGGAGTACTGGCGCCGCCGCTGGCAGACCCGGATGAACGCGCTGCACTACCCGATGCACGGCCTCGGACCGGTCTCGGCCGCGATGGGGATCAACCGGGGCGACCGCTTCGACGAGCTGGTCGCGGTGGCGACGCCGCCGAAGGCGCTGGCGCTGTTCCGGTCCGAGGACTCCCGGGTCGGGCCGGACCACTCGTCCTGGGACGATGCGCCGTACATCTCCGGGGACCGGCACACCGCGTTCGTGACCACCACGTCCGGCCGGTTCATCCGGGTCGAGCACGACGTCAACTCACCGCATCCGTACACGCGGGAGACGACGCTCACCGGGACCCGTGGGTCCATCGAGCTCGACAACGCCCGGGTGTACCTGGAGTCGCTCGGGCACAACAACCACAGCTGGCGGACCGGGAGCGCCTACAACAGCATCCTGACCCAGCACGACCACTGGCTGTGGCCCGCGCTGGAACGCCTGGCCGAGCAGTACGGCGGCCACGGCGGCGGCGACTTCGTGTCGATCTTCCGCCTGGTCCAGCTGATGCGGCTGGGGATGACGCCGGACATCGACGTCTACGACTCGGCGGCGTGGTGCTCGGTGATCCCGCTCAGCCACGAGTCGATGAAGACGAAGCAGCTGCGACCGGTCAAGGTCCCGGACTTCACCCGCGGCTACTGGAAGAACGCCCGTCCCACCTTCGACCGGCCCCGGCCGGACGACCCCTGGCTCGAGCAGCGCTGACCTGAACGATCAGTGAGTACGGCGCTACGCCGTGCTGGCCGGCCGTCGGGGAATGTGAGTTGTTTCCTGACGGCCGGTAACATTGCCTGCTTCCGAGACGGGGACAGGTTGGTGTGCGGTTGCGGTGGGTACGGGTGTCTGAATGCTGGTAGCGAAGCGGTACCGACTAGGCCCATCCATCGGCCGGGGCGGGATGGGCGAGGTGTTCCGCGCCACCGACGAACAGCTCGGACGTCCGGTCGCGGTGAAGTTGCTGCTGCCCACCGACCGTGACCCGCGATCGGCGGAGCGGTTCCATCGCGAGGCGCGCGCCGCAGCCCGGCTGAACGACCCGCACGTGGTGTCCGTGTACGACTTCGGCAACCATGACGACGGGTTCTTCCTGGTGATGGAGCTGGTCGAAGGCGGCACCGTCGCCGACGAGCTCGACGAGCACGGGCCGTTGCCGAAGGACCGCGCGATCGACCTGATCGAGCAGGCCGCCGCCGGGTTGGCCGCGGCGCATCGTGAAGAGGTCGTCCACCGGGACGTGAAGCCGGGCAACCTGCTGCTCACGGCCGACGGGACCGTCAAGGTCGCGGACTTCGGGATCGCGCACCTGCCGGGGGAGGGGACCACCACCCTGACCGAGGTCGGGGCGATCATCGGCAGCACGCTCTACCTCGCGCCCGAGCGGGCGATGGGCCGTCAGGCCGGGATGGCGTCGGACGTCTACTCGCTGGGGTGCGTGCTCTACCAGCTGGTCACCGGGCAGCCGCCGTTCACCGCCGAACACCCGACCGCGATCCTCTATCAGCACGTCGACGCCACCCCGGTGCCGCCGAGCCGGACCCGCCCCGAGCTCGCCGGGCCGTTCGAGGCCCTGCTCCTCCGGATGCTCGCCAAGGATCCCGCCGAGCGCCCGACCGCGGCCGAGATCGCGGCCGGGGCTCTGCGTGCCGCGCCGATCGCCATCACGCAACCCCTGAAGCCGCTGTCCCAGCGGAAGACGCTGCTGGCCGGCGCCATCGCCGTACTCGCGACGGCTGCAGCAGTCATGGCCGCTGCGCTCATGAACAGCGATGAGCCGCGGACCCCTCCCACCACCGACGTCGGTCCCCAACCCAGCGTCACGTCCAACACGCCGGCCACAGCGCCTACGGGGACCGGCTCCGAGACCACCACCGACCGCACCGAGCCCGGCACCACCACCCGGACCACTCCGACGACCTCGGTCTCGCCGTCCGAGACCCCGTCGCAGCAGCCGAGCCCGACCCCGACACCCACCCCCACCGCGTCGGCCTCGCCCACCCCCACCCGAACCACCACGTCGGCAACCCCGACCGAGGAGCCGTCCTCGACCGCTCCCTCGAGCACCCCACCCTCCAACACCCCAACGGGCACCCCGGCGACCGGCACCCCGTCCCCGGCCGCCGCCCAAGGCAACGGATCCCCGGGCTCGGACTAGTCGAGCAGTCGGAGGGCTTCCTGAATCGTGTTGGTCACGGGGGCTCCGGTGGATTCGAGGGCGGGGCGGGTCATCGCGCCGGTGGTGACGAGGATGCACTGGGTGCCGGCAGTCTGGGCGGCGGTGGCGTCGTCGACGACGTCGCCGATCAGTACGACGTTCGCCGGGTCGAGCGACTGTGCTTCGAGGTGCAGGCGCAGGCTGTCGGCCTTGGAGCCACCGCCGACGTCGCCGGGCAGTCCGTCGACGCGGGTGAAGAACTCGGTGAGTCCGTACTGCTCGATGGTCGGCACGAGCCGGGCGTGGAACCACATCGACAGCAGGGACTGGGTCCGTCCGGTCTCGGCCAAGCGGCGGAGCTCGGCCGGCACTCCGGTCGCGAGCGCGCAGGTGTGCAGCAGAGCGTCGTACCGGTCGTGGTAGAGCTTGTCGACGCGGGCCCACTCCTCCTCGTCGAGCAGCCGCTGCAGGACCTGCTCGTAGGACACCCGCATCGGCCGCGCGTACACCGCCTGCCAGTCCGGCCAGGTCAGGCCGGCGTGCCCGAAGTCGGCGCACACCGCGTTCACCGAGGCCAGGACGGCGTCGTTGTCGTTCAGCAGCGTCCCGTTCCAGTCCCACACCACATGCGAAATCACCCGGCAAGCCTAAACGCGTCGAGATGCCGGGTGCGCCGGGCGTGGTTAGGACTCGTCCGTGCGGCAGCTTGCACCGCCATTGCCACGATGGCCGTCGCCTCCCTCGAAGACCAGATGGCGGCCTTGGCGGCCGGCACGCCGTACCAGTTCTCCGAACAACAAGCCGCCTATCAGCTGATCGTCCGCGAGAGCACCGCCGGTCTCAGTCGAGGAGGTCCTTGAAGGTGAGGCGGCGGCTGACGACTTGGGCGGCCACCTCGGCCAGGGGCTGGTCGGTGGCGTAGGCGCGGGCGCGGAGGATGGCCAGGGCGTCGGCGTGGGGGAGGTCGGCTTGGACGATGACCATGCCGGTGGCCTGGTTCACGGTGGTGCGGTCGTCGCTCAGGTCGCCGCCGGCAACTACTGCGTCGGCCGGTGCGCGGAGTAGCACGGCGCCGATGGTGTCGACGACGACCTGTGCGGTGCCGGGGGACTCGGCCGGCTCGCGGTCCGCTGCGACGTACATGCTGATCGCCCCCCAGGGCTGCCCTTCGGGGCGCATCGGGAGCGAGAGCGTGGTGAGCCGGCCGACCGCTTCGAACGCAGCAGCGCTGAAGACGGGCCAGCGGCGATCGTCCGCGAGGGTGAGCGTGATCGGCTCGTTCAGCCGGTAGGCGTCGCGGCTGGGGCCCTCGCCGGTGACTTCCTGAAGGTCCTCGAGCCGTGCGGCCACCGCGTCGGTCGCGCAGAGCGTGGTCCGGCGTGGGGACGTGTTCTCGATGGTGATCGCGACACCGTCGACGCCGAGGAACTCCTGACAGGCCTGCGCCATCCGCAACGCGAGACCTTCCGGCTTCGAGTTGGCCGCCGCCAGCGCTCTCAACCGCGCCACGAGCACGACATCCTCCGTCACACCCGACCCGGTGCCCCGCGGCAAACCGTGCGCTCACGGCAAGAGGGTTTGGCCGGGGCACCGGTGTCGGAGGGTCCTCTGTCGCGCGCGAGACCGAGGTCCCAGGTCCCGGTCGTTCAGAACAGCAGCGACCGGGACCGTCAACGATCAGCCGACGGCGTGGAAGTCCGTGGCGGACGGCTGGGACTTGGTGAAGCGGCGGCCGGCGACGACCTGTTCGGCGACCTGCTGGAGCTTGAGGTCGTTCTGCTCGGCGTAGCGGCGCAGGACGGCGAAGGCGCGGTCGGTGTCGAGGTCGTGGCGCTCCATCAGGATGCCCATCGCCTGGCCGACCAGCTTGCGAGCGTCGACCTTGGAGGTCATCACCTCGCGCCGCTGGGCGGTCGCCACGGCGATCGCGGCGTGCCGGGCGAGCACGTGGGCGATGGCCAGGTCGTCCTCGTCGAAGCCGTCGCACGCCTGCTTGAACAGGCTGAGCGCGCCGAGCGTCGTGTTCCCGGTGGCCAGGGGCAGGTGTACGACGCTTCCCACCCCCGCAGCGACGGCGGATCTGCTCCAGGCCGGCCAGCGGGTCTCCGCCGCGGAGTTGGGGATGTGCAGCACGACGCCGTGCTGGATCGCCGCGATCATCGGGCCGTCGCCGTGCCCGATCTGCAGGGCGTAGAGCTCGTGGGGTACGTCGCTACTCACCGTGCCGATCGTGATCACGCCGTCGGCGTCCTGGAGCGCGATACCGGCGTGGTCGCAGTCGACCGCGGGAATCGCGTAGCGGACCACCGCGTCAGCGGTCTCCGTCATGGTTGGTGAGTCGTGCAGCTGCAGCGCGAGGTCAGCGAAGGCGTGAGCCTGTCGGTGAGCGCGCCCAGTGCCGATGGACTGGGTCATCGGGGCCTCGGTTCAGATCGCGTGTACCGGCCAGCCGATGCCCGCGTCGAGCTACCCCGCCACGTCTTGACAGGATGCACCCACCTTACCCCGGCCGGGCCAGAGGTGGTACGGGTCAGCTCTCGAGGTCGGTGATCACGCCGAAGTGGCCGGAGGCGAAGGAGCCGTCCTCGGGGTCGACTCGTCGGTGACGACGGTCTCCTGGAGGGCGATCAGGTCCGGTTGCACACTCTCGAAGCCCTCGCGCTGCACCGCCCGCGGTACCCGGGAGGTCAGCGCGGCAAGCGGCGGTTGTCGATGAGTTGCTGGGCGACGTCGCGGAGCTTGGTGTTGGTGTCCTGGGAGTAGCGCTTCAGGATCGCGAACGCGCGGTCACCGTCGACGCCGTACCGCTCCATCAGGATGCCCATCGCCTGGCCGACCAGCTTGCGGGCGTCGACCGCCTTGGCGAGCGTCGCCTCGCTGCGGGCGGTGGCGATGGCGACCGAGGCGTGCCGGGCCAGGATGTGGGCGATCGCCTCGTCGTCGGGGGTGAACGCGGCGGGCTCGGTGCTGTAGAGTCCCAGGACGCCGACGACGCCGGAGCCCGTGGTCAGCGGTACGTCGAGGACGCTCCGGACGCCGAGTGAGAGCACCTTGGCGGCCCAGTCCGGCCACCGCTCGTCGGTGGCGACGTCCTGGATGAGCAGCGTGCTGTGCTCGCGCATCGACTCCACCAACGGACCGTAGCCGCCGGCCATCTGCCACTCGTAGATCTGCGCGACCATCGGGTCGGTGGCCGCCGGAACCTCCGGTTTGCCGTGCACTGCGAGGGCGACGCCGGCGTAGGAGCAGTTCAGCGCCTGCAACGCGAACGTGACCACCGCGTCGACAGTCTCTTGGACGCCTTCGGAGTCGTGCAGCTCCACCGCCAGCCGCGCGAAGACGTCCGCCACGCCGCCTCCGGACGCTCCGTTGCCGACAGGATCCAGTGCACGCACGACAGGCTCCTCGGCGGCTTCCGCTCCGTTCACCGGCGTCGGCTCGCTAGCAGGTTCCATGCCAACAATGATGCACCAGCGCCGGTGATCCTCCAGAGCACGACGGACAGTGTTCCCTCAGCTACTGGTCTCCCCGCGCGCTGCTTGGCGGCACGACGGTCGGACCGGCGGTCCGTCTGCCTGCTTCCTGACAGCGAACGCGGCGGCCGGGAGCCGGCCGCCGCGTTGTGGGGTTGTTGCTGGGTCAGTCGCCGATCAAGGTGTCGTACTTGGGGGCCCAGCGGAAGTAGTGCGGGTCGGAGAAGGTCATGGGGACCTTGCCGAGGCCCTTGATGACGGTGTTGCGGCCGTTGGCGTGGCCGACGGCGTACAGGTAGCCGGACTGGGTGTCGCGGTCGATGGCGAGGAGCAGCGTGCCGTTGACGCCGCACTTGGTGGCGATCAGCTGCTCGAAGCCCTGCCAGGTGGTGTCGCGGACGGCGGTGCCCTTCGTGACGCTCAGGTAGCTGGTGGGCCACCGGACCGTCAGCAGTCCGCCAGAGCGGGTGTTGGCGAGGAAGGTCTCGTAGGTGTCGGTGCGGCTGATCAGCGTCATGGACTTCACCGTGCTGAGGCCACCGACACCGCCGGTGCTGCGCCAGCTGGTGCCGTCGGCGATCCACCGCTGCATGACGCCGTTCGTCTGCTGGCCGTAGAGCGTCGTACGGCTCGGTGAGCCGGCGTCGGCCGGACGGTGGATGGACTGCTCGACCCAACGGTAGCTGGACCAGCCGCCCCCGATCCGGAGGTTGTTCTTCGGGTAGCGGGGGTCGATCTGGACCTGGCTGTCGACGACGTACGAGCTGGAGTGCAGGGCGCCGCCGAGCACGGTCAGCCCGGACCGCGACTCGCCACCGGCCAGCGGCGTGCCGACGAACGTGGTGGTGTGCTGGACCTGTCCGGGCGTGAACACGCTGGCGGTGCCCCGCACCCCGCCGATGGTGATCGGCGCCGTCGCGTTGATCATCCGGCTGGTGTGCGCCCCGTTCGCGGTCACCGAGCCGAGCCGCAGCGCGCAGGCCGCGGTGGTTGCCGACGTGTCCGCCGGCTTGGCCTGGGCCTGGGACCCGGCCGCGAGGCCCAGCCCGAGCGCGAGCACGCCTGCCGATGCCAGACCCACAGTCTTACGAAGCATCTGAGTGTTCCTCCCCTTGGTCGAAGACCCCCGGTCTCCGTCAACGGGATTGGATTACGGAACCGCCCGAAAAGTTCGGCGGCAGTTGTGCGGCGAGCTTCATCCGGAGGGGATGAGGCGGGTGCGGTGGCGCGGGCCTGACGATCTGGGGGCGGCGTGCGGTGGCCGGCGCCGTTCTGGATGGGGGGAGCGAGTCTTGCGTCGATCTGATCGGGGTCGGTTCCTCTGGTGGTGGTGTCTGTGCCTGGCCACCGTGACCGGACTGCTCTGCATGGTTGCCAAGTGGGGCCCGGCGGGAGCGTTCATCTGCGTGCTCCTGGCCGCGCTGGGGTCCGTTGTCGTCGCCTCGGCCCTGTGGTCGGGCAACGAGGGAAGGCAGGCGGTCCGCGGGCTCGGCCGAGCGGTGCTCGCCGCGGTGCTGCTCGTACCGGCCGCGATCGGTCTGATCGGCGCTCTCGGCTTCAGCGGCGTGCTGATCGTGCTGGTTCTCGCGGCGACGTCGCCCGTTGTCCTTGCGTTTGCGCGGGCCCGATGGTTCGTGCCGGAGGATCCCCCGCCGGCGGAACCCGAGGAGCCGGTCCCCGCGCCGTCGCACAGTCCTCGTGCGGACGCGGCCGAGATCGGGTTCCTCAGCGACGAGGAGCTGTGCCTCGCCTGGCGCCGGAGCTTCCTGCTGCTGGAGGCGGCGCGCTCGGCCCAGGCGCGCCTCACCGTCGTCGAGGAGCGGCAGCGGTACCTCGACGAGCTGTACCGGCGATCGCCGGCCGGAGTCGCGGCCTGGCTCGCTGCCGGTGCGCGCGCCTCCGGGAATCCACTGCCCTACGTCAGCGGCGACGACAACCGCCGGGTCGACGGCGAGGACAACCGCCGGGTCGACTGAGTTCGTCTCAGAGTTCGCCTCAGACCACCGGCGGCACCTGCCGCTCCTCGGCGGCCGTGAGCTGGGCCCCTTCCACGCCTTCCATGCCGCTCCACGGCGCCTCGCCGACACCACCGAGCCGGTCCCGTACGTCGGCCCAGCGCGCGGTCAGCGCGTACAGCACGATGACGTCGAGCGCGATCATCATCACGCCCCAGACGGGATAGGCGCCGATCCACGCGATCTGTACCACCGCGTGCAGGCAGACGAGCACGATCGCGGCGATCCTGCCCCACGTCGTCGCGGTCAGTACGCCGCCGCCGGCGGCCATCAGCAGGATGCCGAAGATGATCAGCGTCCATCCCCAGGCGGTGACGTCCAGGACGACGAGGTTGTTCGGGGTCAGGACCAGCTCCTCGTCGGCGACCAGGGCGACGAACCCCTGGAAGACATTGAGCAGACCGATCAGCATGAGCATTGCGCCGGCGAACGCGACGAAACCGGCGAGCACGATCCCACGTCTTTCAGCAGCCATCTCAGCCATCCCCTTTCCGGGCCGCGACAGAACCGCGGCGAGCCGCACCTGGATGCTCCGCTGGTCACCCACCCAGCGCCTCACCCCGCATGGATGAGCCGTGGGCCGGCCGTATGATCGCGCGCCGGTGGCGGGGCTGGGTGCCTACCGTGATCAGGTACGGTCGTGCCCGTGACTGGTGAGGTCAGGCTGATCGTGCAGGGTGACGACTTCGGGATGTGTCATGCCGTCAACGCGGGCACGATGCAGGCGTTCCGCGAGGGGATCTTGACGCAGGCGTCCACGATGGCTGCGTGCCCGTGGTTCACCGAGGCCGCGGCGCTGGCGCGGGAGTCCGGGATTCCGCTCGGCGTGCATCAGACCCTGACCTGTGAGTGGGACAACCTGCGCTGGCGGCCGCTGACCGGCGGGCCGTCGCTAGTGGGTGCGGACGGGACGTTCTTCCGGACGGTGGCCGAGGCTCGGACGTCGATCAGCCGCGGGGACGCCGTACGCGAGCTGTCCGCTCAGGTGGCGAAGTTCGCGGCCGAGGGGCTCGCGATCGACTACCTCGACGTCCACATGGGGGAGTCCGCGCCGGATGCGTACGACGAGATCGCAAGCGCAGCCGGGAAGCCGTACATCTACGGCCCGGCGGAGTCGCAGCGGTTCGCCTCGATCGAGATCCTCAGCGATCGCGACGCGGCCACCAAGAAGCCCTGGATGCTCGCCTACCTCGCCGGCCTGACGCCGGGCGTGCACCTGCTGGTCACGCACTGCGCCGTCGCGGAGCCGGAGCTCGCCGCGCTGCACGCGCCCGGCAGCGAGACCTACCGCTGGGCCGAGGAGTACCGCCTCTCGGACCAGGCCATCGTCACCGACCCGGAGATCCGCAAGGCGGTCGACGAGCTCGGCATCGAGCTGGTGTCGATGCGCAACGCCTTCCGCAACTGATAGTGGTCATGACCGGTTGCTGAGTGTGAGCCTTCCGATACGCAGGTGAACCCCTGAGTCGATAACATCCTGGTCAAAGACGCGTCGATGCCTGGAGTGGTCGGGGGAGTCGGGGGGAGAACCTGTGCGGTTCTTTGTGCTGGGGCCGATTCACGTGCGAGTGGGCGGGGCTGTGCCGTCGTTGGCGGCTCCGACCTTGCGGGTACTGCTGGGCTGCCTGCTGGCCCGGCCGAACGCGCCGGTGTCGTTCGACGAGGTGATCGACGCCCTCTGGGGCGACAAGCCGGTGCCGAACGCCCGGCAGCGGCTGCACGTCCATGTCCATCGGCTGCGGAGACTGCTCGGCGACCCATCCAGGATCGCCTGCCAGAACGCGACGTACCGGCTCTGTCTGCAGCCCGGCGAGCTCGACGCGGAGACCTTCGAGTCGATGCTCGACCAGGCCGGCGCCCTGACGCGGGCTGGGCACCACGACCGCGCCGCCGCGACGATCCGGGAGGCGCTGGGGTTGTGGGAAGGACCGGCGTACGTCGGCCTCGACCACGTCCCGGCGTTGCGGGCCGAGGCGGAGCGGCTGACCGAGCGCCGGCTGGTCGCCTTCGAGGACCTGTGCGCGGCCGAAGTCGCGAACGACCGGGGCGGCGCGATGATCGCGGAGATGCGCGACCTCGCGGCGCAGTACCCGCTGCGGGAACGCCTGCAGGAGCAGCTGATGATCGCCCTCTACCGGGCCGGCCAGCAGGCATCGGCACTCGAGGTCTATCGCCGGACTCGCACCGCCTTGGTCGACGAGCTCGGCGTCGAACCGAGCCCCCGGCTCGCCGAGCTGCACGCCTCGGTCCTGGCCGCGGATCCCTCGCTCGGCGAAACTCCCGCCTCGACCGCGCAGCCAGGTCCGTTCACCATCGAGCCGACGATCCGTACGACGATCCCGGCCCAGCTCCCCGCCGCGATCGCGGACTTCACCGGTCGCGACAAACAACTCGCGCTGATCCAGGACCTGGCCGGCCAGGACGCCGGACCCGCGGACGCCGACGCGGGCGTCACGCCGGTGCTCGCGATCTCCGGCCCGGCCGGCATCGGCAAGACCGCCCTCGCGATCTGCGCCGCGCATCGCCTCCGCGCTGCCTATCCGGACGGTCAGTTGTACGTCGATCTGCGCGGCGCCGAAGCGGTCTCGCCCGACGCGGGCGACGTGCTCGCCAGGTTCGTGCGGGCGCTCGGGACTGCGGCCGAGGCGATCCCGGAGCGACCCGAGGAGCGGGCCACGCTGTTCCGCAGCCTGGTCGCGGACTCTCGCCTCCTGGTCCTCCTCGACAACGCGAGCAGCGAGGAGCAGGTCCGCCAGCTCATCCCGGCTGCTCGTGGCTGCCTGGTGCTGATCACCAGCCGGACTCCGCTCGGCGGCCTCGAAGGGTCCAGGCTGATCGACCTCGAGCGCTTCGACCGCGAACAGGCGCTCGAGCTGCTCGCGCGGGTCACCGGCCGGGAGCGGGTCGCGGCGGAGCCCGAGGCGGCGGCCCGGATCGTCGAGCTGTGTGGTCTGCTCCCGCTCGCGGTGCGGATCGCGGCGGCTCGACTCGCAATCCGGCCGGACTGGGCGTTCAGTCGGTTGGCCGCCCGGCTCGCGGATGAGCGGCGCCGGCTCGACGAGCTCCAGCTGGGCGATCTCGCCGTACGCGCGAGCCTGGCGTCGAGTGAGCAGGACCTGCAACCCGTTGCACAGAAGGCGTTTCGCCGGCTCGGGCTGCTCGATGCTCCACAGCTCCCCGCTTGGCTTGCATCATCGGTCCTCGGCGAGCCGGCGTGGGACAGTGAGCCCATCCTCGATCAGCTTGTCGACGCGCAGCTGCTCGAACTCGTCCAAGTCGAAGGGGCGCCTCGCTACCGACTCCATGATCTGGTCCGGTTGTACGCCAGAGAACGCGCCGAGGAAGCGGACGCCGCCGGCGTGATCGAACGCGCAGGGGACACGGCGTTGGCACTGACGACCGCAGCGCTGCATCGACTGCAGCTCGGCCCAAGCCGGCCCACTCAAACCCGCGAGCAACGGTACGACGTCCCGCCACCGGATCCCCTGGACTGGCTGGAGACCGAGCGGACCGTGCTGGTCTCGATCGTCGACCAGCTGGCGGCAGCCGGGCTCGCGGCCGAAGCCGGCGAGCTGGCCTTGGCGCTGACCCCGTACCTCGACTCGCGCGCGCACTACGACGACTGGCGCCGTACCCATGAAGCAGCGCTCGGCGCCGCCCGCCGGTTCGGGCACCACAGGTCGGTCGGCTGGATGTCGCTCCGGCTGGCCGAGCTCGCCCGGATCCACGACGACTTCGGCGGCTCGCTCGCCCTGCTCGACCAAGCGAGCAAGGCTTTCCTGTCCACTACGGATGAGTACGGCGACGTGGAAGTCCGCCTGCAGACCGGGATGACGTACCGGGCTCTCGGCCGGCCGTACTGCGCGCTGTCCAAGTTCGGCGAGGTCCGAAGACGGTTCGATCAACTGCATGACGATCATGGGGTCGCGTTGGCGGAGCTGAACATCGGTGCCGCCTACCTGGATCTGCAACGGCAAGGGGACGCGCGCGAACATCTCATGGAGGCGCTGACCGCATTCCGTGCGCACGGCGATCGGCGCAACCTCGCACTCGCCCTCCGGTGGCTCGGGGTCTGCGACCGGTACGACGGTCACTACCTGGACTCCGAGTCCCGGCTGACCGAGTCGAGGGCGACGTTCGAGGCGCTGGGCGACAGCCACAACGCGGCGTTCGTGCTCGGCGACCTCGGGCGACTCTGCCTTGCCCTCGGCCGGTGCGTGGACGCCCGGAAGCTGTTCGAGGAGAGCCTCGCCGGATTCCGGACCTACCGTGACCGCCATGGTGAGGCAAGAGCGCTGCACGACATCGGAATCGTGCAGCAACGGCGCGCCAGGCACCATCTGGCCGCGCGCTACCTGCGGGACGCGGTCGGCATCTGGCGCGAGCTCGGCGTACGGCTGTGGCACGAGCGCAGCCTGCGCTCGTTGCGGGTGAGTCTGCTGGCCACCGGCGACATGTCCGGAGCGCGGTCCGCGGCCGAGCGAGCCGACTCGCTGGCCGATGAAGTCGGCGCACAGCGGCCTTTAATCCGGTTGTAAGCGCGCTCCGCTGCACTGGTACCAGCCCGGCCGGAGGCGCCGGGCCCGGGCCGAGGCCCGGACTACGTGGGGAGATCAGTATGCGTATGACGACCAGGCTCGCCGGGGTGCTGGGTGCGACCGCCGTGGTGAGCGTCGGTTTCGTGGGTGTGGCCAACGCCGACCGCGGAGACGGCCAGCTGGCCTGCAACTCCGGGGAGATCTGCTTCGCCGAGCACGCCAACGGGGTCGGCGGCCAGCGTCACTTCTTCTACAACGCCGAGCACAGCTCGGCGGGCAACTTCCACAACGGCGTGCGGTTCTACCACAACGCCAGCTCGCTCAACAACCGCGACACCGAGTGCGGCGTCTGGGTCCAGGAGTCGGGTGACGTCGTCAACGACTCCTGGCTGTTCCTCCGCAACAGCGGCTGGGTGAACTTCGCCTACGACCTGAACGACGAGAACGCGCGGCACTGGCGCTGCTGACGATCCGGCTCCAAGGCGGGACGGCCACCCCGTGCGGCTGTCCCGCCCCGCCCGAAGGGGGAACACCATGATCAGCAGGATTCTTGCCGCCGGCGCTGTCGTCGCCGCGGTGTTGGGGGCCGCCGCCTGCACGGTGCAGGCCGACGCCAGGCAGCAGCCGCAGGGCGGGTTCGAGCTGTTCCTGCGCGAGGACCTGACCCGCGTCGAGCAGGCCGGCATGACGCTGTTCCGGCGCTGCCTCGGGAGCGCGGGATACCCGCAGAAGGCGGTGCCGGCGCCGCGCGACCTGTTCGGCCGGCTCGCCGAGAAGCCCGTGAAGCCGCGGACGGTCGCCGACGCGCGCAAGAACGGCTTCGGTACGGCGATCCCCGCCCAACCGGAGCAGATCCTGCGCACCGACCAGGCGTACTACGCCGCCGTCGATCGCTGCGAGACGGCCGCACGCGAGAAGCTCGGTGACCCGGCCGAGATCGGCCGCGTCCGGGACCGCTACATGGAGCTGGGCAACCGCCTCGGTCACGAGTACGGCGTCCGAGTGAAGGCCGTCCTGCAAGAGGAAAGCGACGGTCTGGTCGCCTGTCTCAGCACCAAAGGCCACCCGCTCCCGAAGGGCGTCCGGTACGACGCCACCAAGAACGTCACCCAGTTCGGCATCCGCCTCGGCGCCAACACCGAACCCGTCGCCAAGCCCCTTCGCACCCTCCCCGGCGGCGCCAAACTCCGCCCGGCGATCCCCGCCCGCCCATACCGTCCAACCGCCCAAGAGTCCGCCTTCGCAGTCGCCTTCGCCGAATGCGGCACGACCACAGGCCTCTTCGACCGCCTCGACGCCCGGCTTCCGGCCCTGCAACGCGAGACCATCGCCGGCCACACCACCGAACTGGCCGACCTGAACCCGAAACTCACCGCGATGGCCGACCGCGCCGACGCCGTACTCGCCGAAGGCAGCACTCCGCGCTGAACGACCCTCGGCACCGTATCCAGGATGGAGGTGCCTATGTTGGAACCGGTGGTTGGCTCGCTGCCTTCCATCCGCAGCCGCAGCCGGTCTACAACTCCGGCGGCCACGACCTGTCCGCTCCCTTCGCCAATGCCCAGCGCAGTAAATTCCCCCGAATTTTCCAGCTCACCCCGAAGTCGCCGGAGCTCACCGAATCCCCACCCGATGACCACTCCGGCGCCGGGCCTTCATCCACCCGGTAACGCAAGCTGAGACGCCCCGGAGCCCCGAGCCGGTTCGCGTCGCAACGGAACCTACACAATTCCGTCAGGTCGCGCGGGGCTCCCAGCGGAACGTCGTGGTGGCGGCGATAGTTGCCGCGACACCCCAAACCGCGACGACGGCGAGGTCGGCCGGCTCGAACCCGGCGCCTGTCGTCGACGGGTCGAAGACGGTGAGGAACGCGTCGTACAGCCGCTGCACCGGGAAGACCTCCGCGACGTCGCGGACGCCCTCGGGGATGAGCTCCTGGGGGATGAAGATCCCGGAGATGAAGTACAGCGGGAGCGTGACCGCGTTCGTGATCGGCACCGCCGCGTCCTGCGACGGGATGGCGGTGGAGACCGCGAAGGCCAGCGCGGAGAAGGTGAAGGTGCCGACGAGGAGCGCGACCAGGCCGGCCGCGATGGTGGTCGTCGGTACGGCGACGCCGTACACGAACCGTCCGATCGACACGAGGACGACGACGAGCAGGGTCGCGGCGGCCGCGGACGTGATGATGCGGCCGGCCATGAACATCCAGGTCGGCAGGGGAGTGGTGCGCAGGCGCTTGAGCAGGCCGCGTTCCCGGGACGCGGTGAGCGAGACGGCCAGGTTGGTGAAGGTCGCCTGGATCAGGCCCAGCGTCACGATCCCCGGCAGGTAGTAGGTGGAGCCGCGGACGAGCTGTCCGTCGGCGAGCTCCATCCGCTGGTTGCCGAACACGCTGACGAAGATGATCAGGAACATGATCGGCAGCACGAAGGCGAAGAAGATGGTGGTCGGGCTGCGCCAGAACGCCTTCCAGTCGTAGCGGAACTGGTGCGTCACACTCATGATTCGGCCGTCAGCTCGAGGTAGACGTCTTCGAGGCTGGGGCGCCGGACCTGCAGGTCGGCAAGATCCACACTGCTCTCGATCGCCCAGTCGGTCAGCGCGTGAACGAGGCGCAGCGGTTCGTGCGAGTGGATCTCGAGACGACCATCCGCCACCTCGACCGGTGCGAACCTTGCCGGCAGCGCGATGCTGTCGGCGAGCCGGAAGGTGATCCGGGTCGCCTGCCCGGCCACGAGCTCCTCGGGCGAGCCTTCGGCCTTGATCCGGCCGTCGACGAGGATCGCGACCCGGTCCGCGAGCGCCTGCGCCTCGTCGAGGTAGTGCGTGGTGAGCAGCACCGTCTTGCCGGCGTCCCGCAGGGCGGCGACGATCTGCCACGCGGACCGCCGAGCGGCCGGATCGAACCCGGTCGTGGGCTCGTCGAGGAACAGCAGCTCGGGATCGCCGACCAGCGCGATTCCCAGGTCGAGCCGCCGCTGCTGGCCACCGGACAACCGCCCGGCCCGCGTGCCGCCCTGCGCCTCCAGACCGACGAGTCGTACGACGTCCTCGACCGGAAGCGACCGCGGGTAGTAGCCCGCGAACTGCCGGAGCGACTCGCGGACGGTCAACGCAGGCTCGACCTGCCAGGTCTGCAGCATCACCCCGATCCGCGAACGCCACTCGCGGTCCGCGCGCGCCGGATCCGCCCCGAGCACCTCGACCCGGCCCGCGGTCGGATCCCGATATCCCTCGAGGATCTCGACCGTCGTCGTCTTGCCCGCGCCGTTCGGACCGAGGAACGCGAAGATCTCCCCGGCCCGAACCTCCAGGTCGACACCCCGCACCGCCTCGTGGCGCCCGTAGGTCTTCCGAAGCCCCTCGACGGTGATCACGGCCGCGGGGCGGTTACTCGCGCCAGCCGCTGAGCTCGACCGACTTGCCGGTCTCGACCCGGAAGCCGAGCTTGACCTTGATCTCGGCGCCGACGGCCAGTTCGAGCTTCCAGGTGACGACGCCGAGGTCGGTGGTCTCGGCCGGCTCGGGTTCCGCGACGACCGGCTTGACGGTGATCTCGTGGTCGCGCGCCACCGGCAGTTGGTCGAGGACCGTGACCCGGGCCGCGCGCGGGGTGTGGTTCTCGATCTTGGTCTCGTACTCGACCTCGCGGCGGCGCGTCGACCCCAGGGTTGCCTTGGTCGCGGTCCGCCGTACCAGCTTCCGCTCGACGCGGATCCGGTCGTCCAGGCCGAGCGCGAGCTTGACGTCCTCGCCGGGCGCCCACAGTGGCAGCGCGGCCGAGCCGACGAAGTCCGCGTCGTGGAAGACGGCGGCCTTGCCTGCAGGCAGTGTGTGCGTGGACGAGTTCACGACCGTGGCCCGCAGGTGGACGTCGGTCGACTGGACCGGCGCGGTGACGTAGTCCAGCTCGGCGTCGAGATCGATCGCGGCGATCGTCGCGCGGTGCGAGGCGCCGTCAGCGGGTACGGCGACCGGCCGGGGCGGAGTGTAGGTCGCTGCCGTGACGCCCTGCTCGACGGCCGCGGCGAGGTCGGCGAAGGCAGGCGCCGCGGCCAACTGCTGCTGCTCGATGAATTCGGCGGCGCCGCTGCGCGCGGCCGGCACGGCCTTGTGACTCAGCGGGACTCCGGCCGGCGCGGCCGGCATCGGCGGGTGGAAGCGGTCGAGGTACCAAGGGTCGAGCTCCGGCACCTTCGCGGTCACCGTGGGCCGGGCGGTCGACAGCCTGAGGTCGCACTCGGGCCAGTCCTCACCGGTCTGCTGGGTGATCAGGCCGTACCAGTTCAGCGTGAGCTGGTCGGCGTTGAGACGGACGTCGTACGAGCTGGTCCAGCCGGCGCCGCGCACGACGTACGAGAGCTCGATCTCCACCTCGGCCTCGGACTCCAGCGCCAACGTGACGGCAGCGGACCGGCGGTCGGGCGCGCGTTGGGTCGAGATCTTGGCGAGCCGGCGGTCCGCGGCGGCGAGGCGTTCCTCGGCCTCCCGCCGCTGCGCGGCCAGCTCGCGCCGCTTCGACCGTACGGCGTCCAGCCGGGAGGCGAGCGAATCAGTGAACCCGCCGAGGTCCGCGCCGTCGTCGCCGGAGGCCAGCGTCCGGGCGAAGGTGCCACCCGCACGCCGGGCCAGCTGGGCCAGGAAGGTGTCGAGCTGGGCCTGGACGTCGTCGGCGTCTGTGAGTTCGGCAACCTCGGCCACGGCCTCGCGGCGCTGCCGCTCCAGCTCGGCGACGGTCTCGTCCGGCGCCTGCGGATGGTGCCGCATCGCCAGGTCCACGCCGAGCACGGTGGCCGGTCCGTGGCCGGAGACCCGGACCGAGTCCTCCTGCAGCTGGAGTGGCAGCGGCTCGACGTACACCGTCTGGTCGCCGGCCGGCACGGTGAGCTTGCCGCGCCGGGTGACCCGCGCGCGGTCCCGGTAGACGGTGACGGCGGCGATCGGAGCGTCCACCACGAGTAGGGTCATGTCCCGACAGTAGCTGTATCAACGGCCATCCTTCCCGGTTCTTTTGGGGCAAGCTGGCCGGTACAGGGAGAGGTCGATGGGATCTGCGGTTGTGGTGGGCGGCGGCATCGTGGGTCTGGCCGTGGCGCGGAGTCTGCAGCGGCTCGATCCGGCGACGCCTGTCGTCGTACTGGACAAGGAACAGTCGGTCGCGGCGCACCAGACCGGACACAACTCCGGGGTGATCCACTCCGGGCTGTACTACAAGCCCGGCTCGCTGAAAGCCCGGCTGGCCGTGGCCGGGGGAGCGGCGCTGAAGGAGTACTGCGAGGACAAGGGCATCCCGGTCGACGTGCCCGGGAAGCTCGTCGTCGCGACGACCGAAGCCGAGTTCCCACAGCTCGACCGCCTGTTCGGCATCGGCCGTGAGAACGGCGTCCCGGTCCGTCGACTCACCCTCGACGAGGTCGCGGAGCGCGAACCCCACTTGCGCGTGAAAGGTGCCCTGGCGGTCGACTCCACCGGTCGCGTGGACTTCAAGCTGGTCGCTCGCGCGCTGGCCGACGACGTTCGCGCGGCCGGTGGAGAGATCCGCACCGGCGTCACGGTGACCTCGATCCAGAACGCGGGCTCCGTCGTTCGGGTGCACACCACGGACGAGGTGATCGAGGCGGACCGCGTTGCCGCGTGCGCCGGGCTGCACAGCGACCGGCTGGCGCGGGCGTCCGGTCTCGAGCCCGGTGTCCGCATCCTCCCGTTCCGCGGCGAGTTCAGCGAGATCGTGCCCGAGCGGGACTTCCTGGTGAAGGGTCTGGTCTATCCGGTGCCCGACCCGGATCTGCCGTTCCTCGGCGTTCACCTGACCCGCGGCATCGACGGCACCGTGCACATCGGGCCGAACGCCGTACCGGCCCTGGCCCGCGAGGGGTACTCCTGGCGCAAGATCGTCGCCCGGGACCTGTGGGAGTCGATCGCCTACCGCGGCTCGTGGCGCCTCGCCCGCCGCTACGCCAGGACCGGCGCCAAGGAGATCGCCCGCTCCCTCACCGGCCGGGCTCTGGTCCGCGAGGCTCAGCACATGCTTCCCGAGCTGCAGGTCTCCGACGTACGGCGCTCTGGCGCCGGCGTCCGCGCCCAGGCCGTGACTCGGGACGGCAAGCTCGTCGACGACTTCTTCTTCCTGCGCGACGGCCGCACCCTCCACGTGCTCAACGCCCCCTCGCCGGCAGCCACCGCCTGCCTGCTGATCGGCGACCACATCGCGCAGGAGCTTTCCGCCGAGCGCGCCTGATTTGTGCCCTAACGATTAGGGTACTATGGAAGGCGTGACTGACCTCGACGAGATCGCCGACCCGCTCGACCTGGAGAACCAGGTCTGCTTCGCGCTCGCGGTCGCCTCGCGCAGTGTCATCGCGCTGTACCGGCCGCTGCTCGAGCCGATGGGGCTGACTCACCCGCAGTACCTGGTGATGCTGGCGCTGTGGCAGCACGCACCGCTGTCCGTGAAGGAGCTGAGCGGGATGCTCCAGTTGGAGCCGGCCACGCTGTCGCCTTTGCTCAAACGCCTCGAGGCGAGCGGCTACGTGGAACGTCCGCGGGCGCGTGGGGACGAGCGTGCGCTCGCGGTCACTCTCACGCCGACCGGCTGGCGGTTGCGCAACGAGGCGTTGAAGATCCCGCCGGCGATCGTGAGCCGGCTCGGGATGGAGGTCTCGGAGCTCCAGCATCTCCATCAGGTGCTGACCCAGGTGATCGGCGCCGCCACCGCCCGCTGACGGGTGTCCGGGATCACCTCTGCGCATTAGTTAGTGCACGAATCATTCGCGTACGATGGAAGGTGTCGGAAGGAAACCCCATGAGCCGTCGTCGTCGCCGAACCCCGATGAGTATCGAAACCGTCCAGCGGTGGGTCGTGTCCGCCGTCCTCGTCCACGTGGGCAGCGTCCCGGCCGTCACCCTGGCCGTCTACAGCATCGGCGTCGCCGCCGACGACTACGGCAAGGGCGTCGGCCTGTGGATCATGTCCGGTGTCATCGGCCTGCTCACGGTCTGCGGCGTGCTCGCCATCTTCCAGCGCTCGCTGCTGTCCTACTGGCTCATCCCCGGCATCCTCCCCACGGCGATCACCGGCTTCTACGTCCTCTGACGCCGCCGGCGGGGACAATGGTGCGATGACTGTCCTGGACAAGTTTTCGCTGGCTGGACGCACGGCTCTGGTGACCGGTGGCTATCGAGGCCTCGGCCTCGCGTTCGCTACTGGGTTGGCGGAGGCGGGCGCTGATGTAGTGATCGGTGCGCGCGACGCCGAGTCGTCCGAGCGGTTGGCGGACTCGACTGGCCGGACCGTCGTCGGGGTCGGTCTGGACGTCAACGACCGGGAGTCCGGGCAGGCTGCCGTGGCCGCAGCTCTGGAGGCAACGGGTCGGTTCGACATCTTGGTCAACAACGCCGGAGCTTGTTTCCACCGGCCGGCGCTCGAGGTGCCGGACGAGGAGTGGGACGAGGTCTTCGCGACCAACGTCTCCGGTTTGTGGAAGCTCAGCCAGTCGGCGGCTCGGCATTTCCGGACGGTCGGTGGTGGCGTGATCGTGAACGTCGGGTCGATCTCGGCGCGGATCGTGAACCGGCCGCAGTGGCAGCCGGCGTACAACGCGTCGAAGGCAGCCGTTCATCAGTTGACGAAGTCGTTGGCCGCGGAGTGGGCGCCGTTGAACATCCGGGTGAACGCGGTGGCGCCGGGCTACGTGAAGACGGAGATGGCGCCGGTCGACGAGCCGCGGTTCAAGGCACGCTGGATCGACGACGCTCCGATGCAGCGGTACGCCGTACCGGAGGAGATCGCGCCCACCGTCGTCTTCCTCGCCTCGGACGCGTCCAGTTTCATGACCGGCTCGATCATCACCATCGACGGCGGCTACACCCTGCACTGATGGACCTCCATCCGCAACTGGGCGAGGGTACGCCGCTTCCGTCGTCGCGCGAACTCGCCGCGCGGCTATCGGTGTCGAGGGCAAACCTGCTGTGGCACCCTGCCCTGCTTCTGGCCGTTCTTGCTCGTGGCAACGAGTCCGTCCAGGAGGCAGGCCTGGACCTTCGCGGTCGCCGGCTTCGTCTTCAGGTCGACCGACACGACGCGGCCGCGGAGAAGCGCAGGCTCCCGCTTCAGTGAGTTGGTTGGGCGAAGTCTGCGAGGGCGAAGGGTGGGATGAGGTCGACGACGCGGCTCAGCGCGGGAAGGGTTGCGAGGGTTTGGGGCACGGTCCAGGGGGTGGGGGAGTAGGCGACCACCAGGCTGCCGACGATGCGGAAGCTCAGGTCCGGGTGGGCGAGGAGGAGCTCCATCATCCGGGGATGCAGCATGGCCGAGGAGTACCGCGGGTCCGGGCTGGCGACGGAGTACTGCCGGTTGAAGGCTTCGCTCTCGCCGTCGAAGCTCAGCATCCCCGGCTCGGCCAGCCACTGCCGGGTGACCACGAGGTCCGGCAAACGAACCGGCAACTCGACCGCGACGAGATTGTTGACGGAGTCGGTCGGGAGATACCTGGACTTGGTGCGATACATGAACTCGCACATCCGGATGCGCCGGCCGTCGTACTCGCCGATCAGTACCCGCCGGACCTGGCCGTCCTGACCGAAGCACCGGCCACCAGCGGACGCAAGCAACCCGTCGGTGTCGGCGCCCGGCCGCCAGCCGTACCGTTCCGCACCGGCCTGCTCCTGCGCCAGCCGGGCCTTGGCCCGGTCGACCCACGGACCACCCACGCGAGCGATCGCCCACCCGACGACCACGACAAACCCGGCAAACAGCGAGAACCCGACCTGAAGCTCGACAAACGCTTCGAACCACCAAGGCGCCGCAAGACCGACCACCCCCGCAACCTAGCCGACCGAACGGTCAATTCGCGGCCATGCGAAAACAAACCCGCCTGCCGGTGGGCAGGCGGGTTTGCTGATCAAGCAGTTGATCAGTGGGCGGCGGTGGTTGCGAGTTCTGGGGTACGGCGGAGCATCTGGAGGGCTCGCATCCGCATGGGGCCGATGCTGCCGATCGGGAGGTTCAGTTTTTCGGCGATCTCCGTGTAGGAGGGACAGCTGTCGGACATCAGCAGGCGGATCAGCTTCTGGTAGCGGCTGGGCAGGCGGGACAGCGCCCGCTCCGTGGAGGGCTCGTACTCGCCGTCGGCCGGGTAGACGTCGACGATTGCCGTGCTGTGGCCGTCGCTGTGCTCGGCTGTCGGGTCGGCGTACAGGAGGTAGCGCTTCCGGCTGATCGCCACCCGCAGACCCTCCCGCCGGGCCGTCGCGGCCAGCCAGGCCGGGAGGCACTCCGGGTCGCGGACCTGGCGACCGTGTTGCCACAACCGCAGCCAGGTCAGCTGGGCGACGTCAGCGGCGTCGCTGTGGCTCAGACCGACGCCACGGGCGGTGTGCAGGAGCAGGGGGCCGAAGCGGCGTTCCAGCTCCTTCCAGGCCGACCAGTCAGAGGTGAGGGCGCGGCCGAGCAGGACCTCGAGCGAGAGTCCTGATTCGGTGTGATGGCGATGTGCCCCGGCCGGCCGTGCGGTTGTGCGTAGCGAGATCGTCGACACGCTCCACGTCCTTTCGCTGTTCCCCGCAGGTGGCGACGATGCGCGAGCAAGGCACAGGAAGGTCCAGCCGGTGGCGGCGGACCACCGGCTGAAGCCATAGCGTCAGCGGGCTCTGTAGAGCCCTACTCCGGCAAAACCCTGGACGGCCTGTGCCTCACCACGTCCCCCGTGGTCGTCGTCAGTGCTGCCTTCGCCGCCTATTCGATCACCGCCGCCGTCACGCAGGCGTAGCCGATCCGTCACGAAATCACACGTGTGGCGTCACCGCTCGCATACGCACCCGTCGGTAACCGGTCGGTCGCACCCTGATCCCGCAGGGACGGCCCGAGCAGGCGCAGCAACGGCGCGGCCATCATGGTGGTGACCAGCGCCATCATCACCATCACCGTGAAGGCGCTGTGGTTGATGATGCCGACACTGAGGCCGGCCGACAGCACGACGATCTCGGTGATGCCACGGGCGTTCATCAGTACGCCGAGGCCGGCCGCGGACCGGGCCGGCAGGCCGCCGGCCTTGGCCACCGGGACGGCGCCACCGAACTTGCCGATGATCGCGACGGCCAGCAGCAGGCCGCCGGCGGCGAGCACCGCCGGTTGGGACACCGCCGCGATTACGTCGGTCTGCAGGCCGATCGAGGCGAAGAAGACCGGGACCAGCAACGCGCGGTTCAGCCCGCCGATCTGCTCGGCCACCTGCGCAACCGGCACGCTGGCCTTCGGCAGCACCAGGCCCGCGAGGAAGCCGCCGAAGATCGCGTGCACCCCGATCAGGTCGGTCGCCGCGGCGAGGCCGAGGATCAGGCCGAGCACCAGCAGCACCAGGATCGGTGTAGGTAGGGCGGCGGCGTACCGGTCGGCGAGCCATCGAAGCAATGGTTTGAGTATGAGTAGGCAGCTGCCGCCGACCAGGATGGTCAGGGCCAGCGACAGCAGGGCGTCGCCGGGCCCGGCCGACCGGATCATCGCCAGCACGATCGCGAGCGCGCACCACGCGAGTACGTCGGCCGCGGCGGCGCACAGCATGGCCAGCGATCCGAGCCGGGTGCCCTGCAGGCCACAGTCCTGCACGATCCGGGCCAGCACCGGGAAGGCTGTGATGCTGAGCGCCGTACCGATGAAGATGACGAACGGCAGCCGGTCCACCGACGGGCCGGCCAGCGCAGAGTAGAGGGGGAGTGCCGCGATCACGCCGAGCGCGAACGGGACGGCCATGATCGCAAGACTGGCCGCGGCGATCGCGCCGCGATCGCGTCCGATCCGGTCATGGCCGAAGTCGGCGCCGACGGTGAACATGAAGACCGCCAGCCCGGCTTGCGCGAGCAGTCCGAGATTGGGCAGTACTTCCTTCGGCAGGATGGCGTCGAACAGCCAGGGCGCCAGCGATCCGATCACCGATGGGCCAAGCACCAAGCCGGCAATGATCTCGCCGACTACAGGGGGCTGACCGATCAGTCGCGCGAGCCGCCCGCACAGAGTCGCCAGTGCACAGACCACCGCGATCGCCAGCAGCAGCCGCCACATCAGTTGCGCCGCCGATGGCCCGGCCTCCGGTGGTGCGGCCCCGGCCGCCTGGCCGGCCTCCGGCGTCAGCCAGCCGGCGGCATAGGCGAGGCCGAGCAGTGCGACGGCGCCGGCGACAAGGCCGGCAGCGACCATCACACTTCGACCGGGCGTGGGCAGCAGAGACTTCTCCGTCGTCCCAGGCATGGTCGGCGCTCCCTCAGGTGTGCAGTGCGCCGTCAGCCGACAGCGGGACAGCGGTCAGCTGCTCCGCCGGCGCCCGATGCACTCCGTTGACTCGTTTTCCGGAACGGCGGGCGAGGATGTCCTGCGTGACTTCGGCGGCCCGGTTGCCGAGCACGCTGAGCAGCGAGTCGGCGATGCCGTGCGTCGCCTCGTTCACGCCTTGCAGATAGCAGGCGGCGTCCGATGGTTCACCGAGTTTCAGCCGGTACTGCCGGCTGACCTCGATCCGATCAAGTCCGATCGCGGCGCTGAGGTCGCGGACCAGCCACGGCATCTCCCGGACGAATCCGGTGCCGAGGAAGACCAGGTCGCGGCGCAGCTCGTTCACGCTGCCAGTCTTGCGGTCGGTGAGTTCCAGGACGATCTCGTCCCCGTCGGTGCGGGCGCCGGTGATGTCGGTCATCGGCACCAGGCGCCGCTGCTCGACACCAGCGAGCTTCTCGAGGTACATGCCGGTGTAGAGCTCCTGCAGCAGGTCGCTCTCGACGCCGGAGTAGTTCGTCAGGTGCATCTCCCGCAGGATCTGCGCCTTGCCCTCCGGCCTGGCCTCGAAGAACTTGTCGATGAACGACGGGTAGTAGAGCTCGTTGGTGAACTTGTTCGTGTCGTACGCGCGCAACCCGATCGAGCGCATCACCCAGCTCACGTCGCTGTTCGGCAGGTCGATCTGCACCGCGCGGAACATCTCGGCCGCGCTCTGCGCCGCGCCGACCACCGCGACCCGGTACGGCCGGTCCTTGTCCAGCTCCGTCACCTGGCTGCGGTACCGGGTGCTGTGGATCAACCGGTCGGCGGGCAGGCCGGCCAGCTCCGGTGGCACGTACACGTCGCGCCCGGCGCCGATCACCAGGTACCGGCTGGAGATCGTGCTGCCGTCGCCGAGCCGGGTCAGCCACCCGGTCAGGGTGCCGGCCGCGTTCCGGACCGGCTCGATCGACGTGCAGTCACAGCCGAGCTGGAGCTGGACCTTGCGCAG
The DNA here is from genome assembly GCF_053592935.1 of Kribbella sp. NPDC002412. Classification (NCBI taxonomy): domain Bacteria; kingdom Bacillati; phylum Actinomycetota; class Actinomycetes; order Propionibacteriales; family Kribbellaceae; genus Kribbella; species Kribbella sp. NPDC002412. The sequence goes on along the minus strand of NZ_JBSFBL010000024.1, from coordinate 87,128 downwards.
CGACTCCGACACCCAGCGCAGGTAGCCGGAGACCTCGACGCGGTACGGCGTGAAGCTGCCCATGTTGATGAAGTCGTCGAGGCGGCCGACACTGCGCAGGTAGTTCAGGAAGGTGAACTCGCTGCGGGGGTTCCGCAACGTCACCAGATCCTTGGCGAACGCCACCTGGCTCTTGGTCCACGGCAGCAGCAGGCCGCGTTGCCACTCGACAGTGTCACCGCGTTCGATCACCAGCGAGTTCTCGGCGAGGCCGTCGACGCCGAGCTCTTCGAGCGCGACCGCGAGGGCCAGGTTCGCCGGACCGGCGCCGACAGCGAGCAGTTCGACCTCACGGTTGGTCATGTGCGGGCTCCAAACAGGTCGCGGCTCACCAGGGCCGTCCGGAAAACTCGGGCTCGTTCACTGCGTCGTACGTCAGCTCGACCAGGTCGGCAGCGGCCGTCAGCCGGTCGGCACAGGTGTCGGGATCGTCTGCGGTGCAGACGACGTACGCATGCCGGCCGATGTGTGCCCGCGGGGGCAGCCGGACCGTCGCTCCCGGGGAGACCATCGGGTGCGCCTCCACGAGGCCCGGCACCGACCCCGGCTCGGGTACGACGATCTTCTCGACGCGGCAGTCCTCAGGTGGATAGCAGAACCGGATGCCGACGCAGGTCCGGTGTGCCGGCTCCAGGTCGGGACGGATGCCCTGCGCTACGTCGACCAGGACCGCGCCGGGATCGATACCCGTGGCCAGCTTGCCGAGGTACGGGATCAGGTCACCGCCGAGCCGGCCGTTGATCTCGATCACCACCGGTCCGCTGGAGCTGAACCGTATCTCGGTATGCGTGATGCCGTACGGCGCACCGATCGCCGCATGCGCCGCGCGGAGCAGCTCGCGCAGTTCGGCGTCCGCCAGCAACGGGTCCGCGCCGTCGACGATGTGGCCGACCTCCTCGAAGTACGGCGGTGGGCCCAGCTGCTTGTGGGCGATGCAGAACGGCAGGTACTCACCCGCCACCACCGCACCGTCGATGCTGATCTCCGGTCCGTCGACCAGTTCCTCGATCAGCGCGCCACCGTGGTACTCGGCCGGGCCGCTTCGGCTGGAACGGTCGGCTCGTTCAAACGCATCAATGATGCCGGCCTTGTCGTCGACGACGGCGACGCCGATGCTCGCCGCCATGCCTCGCGGTTTGACCACCACTGGATAGCCGATGTCCGCGGCCGCGGCGGCGGCCTCGTCGGCCGTCGTGGCGACGGCGAACCGCGGCTGCGGTAGTCCGGCAGCGGTCAGCGCCTGTCTGGTCCTCGCTTTGTCGCGACATCCCTGCGCACCTTGGGCAGTCAGGCCTGGCAGGCCGAGTCGGTCCGCGACCAACGCGGTGGCGATCACCGACGGTTCGTCGTACGTGAAAACCCCTAGAACGCGTTGGGTTCCGGCGACGGACTCGGCGGCTGCGATCAGGCCGTCGTGGTCGAGCACCAGACCGGCGCCTTCGAGGGGCACGACCACAGAGCTGCCGTCGACGTACGGCTGCTGCCAGGTCGCCGGCTCGTCGTCGATCAGCCAGAGCCGCCGGCGTTTCGCCGCACCCTGCATCAGGTACTCCCGGTAGGGCTGGAAGCCGCTACCGAACTGCAGCACGACGCCATCGGTGTTGTCGTCCACGCATTCCTCCCGGGTCGGCACTACCCAACGAGAGGGGGTGACTCCGTGCGGGTGATACACCGGCCCGCGTTGGCACCATCGGGACACGACGCGCCAACGACTTGTATCGAGGTAGTTGACGGCTCAGACTCACGGGAGGTAGTTCGGGAGTTACTCAACGAGGAGTCGTCGATGCCTGTACCGGGAGATCCGTCCGCCCGACGTTCTCGCGGTCGCGGAAGGCCGCCGTACGCCCGCGGCAGTGAGGTTTTCGTTCACTATGGGGGAGATCGACAGATGCGCGCTGTGGTACCAGCGGAGGATCCGGATCCGGATTCACCGTTCGATGGAGCTCACCGACCGGTGAAGCTCCGCATGCTCGACGGCTTCCGGGTCGTCGAGGATCACCAGACCCTGTCCATCCCGCTCAGTGCGCGCCGCGTGGTGGCGTTCGTCGCGCTGCGCGGACGCTCCAGCCGTGCCGAGGTGGCCGGCACGCTGTGGCCGGAGGTGTCGGACTCCAAGGCTCAGGCCTGCTTGCGAACAGCACTGTGGCGGTTGCGCCAGTTGACTCCGCACCCGCTCATCACCGGTGACGAGACACTGCGCATCGCCGAGGCCGTCGACGTCGACGTGAACACCCTCGTCACCGCGATCCGCCGGGTGATCAACGACGGCGAGTGCGGCGCCGACCAAGGGCTGTTGCCGACGCTGGCCGCGATGGGTGAGTTGCTGCCCGGCTGGTACGACGACTGGGTGTTGCTGGGGCGGGAACGGCTCCGGCAGCTTCAGTTGCACGCGCTCGAGCTGACCGCCCAGCAGCTGACCTGCTCGGGCCGGTACGCCGAGGCGATCGAGGCAGCCATGGCGGCAGTGCGCCTGGAACCGTTGCGGGAGAGCGCGACCAGGGTGCTGATCGAGGTGCATCTGGCCGAGGACAACGTGGTCGAGGCGATCCGCCGGCTCGAGTTCTTCCAGCGGAGTCTGGCCGGCGAGCTCGGGGTCGAGCCGTCCGAGGAGTTGGTGGACATGGTTCGGCGGCGGCAGACCGCGCGGGATCCGCGCAGGTCCGTGGCCGACCTGCTGCGGCTGGACCGAGGCCGAACCATGACCCCCAGAACGACCTTGGCGTAGCTAGCGATCCGTCGGACTCCACAGGTCCTCGGCGCCGAGTGCCTCCACGTGGTACTTGCCGAGGGCGCTGACGAGCAGCTGCAGCTCGAGTGCCAGGCACTCGACGAGATTGGTCAGGCCGCGGTCCGGGTCGGTGTCCACCGCGATGAGCGCGGCCCGGCCCAGGCCGGCCGCGTTCGCGCCGAGTGCGAGGCACTTGGCGACCCGCGCGCCTTCCCACATCCGTCCGGACACCAGCAGGCAGGACGGATGCCGGGTCGTGCGGTGCTCACCGATTCGCGCCAGGCACTCGCCGAGCGGAAGCCCGACGTGGCGAAGGAAAGCCCGCGGCGCCCAGCCTGTGCCGGCCTCGGAGCCGTCGACCGACACGGCATCGGCGCCGGCCTCCCAGGCCACTTGGGTTGCCGCCGACACGTCCCGCGCGGGTGGCAGCTTCACCCAGATCCGGGCGCGCGGGTAGTTGTTGCGCATCAGTCGGATCTGCTGCCGAAGAATTTCCTCCGTGAACGTGCCGGGGCTGCTGCTGCGCAGAACCAGGTCGCCGCCGAGCACCGGATCGAGGAGATAGGCGCCGGCCAGTCGTTCGGCCGCGCTTGCTCCGACAACTGTCATCCCGCCCAGTCCGGGTTTGGCACCTTGCCCGACCTTGAGCTCGAACGCCAAGCGGCCGGACTCCAGCAGCGGCAGGACATTCGGGTCGCTGTAGACCAGGTTCCACACTTCGGCGTCGGCGTCCTCGGTGCTCTGCTGCACGACTACTCCGCCGTACCCGTCGAGCGCCTCTTTCTGGTACGCGCTGATCCGGCCGAGCAGCGAGCGTTCCGCGTCCTCCTCCAGCCGGCCGTAGCTGTTGACCGGCATGACGTTCTCGCCGACGACCATCGGGATGCCGAGGCGACCGGCCTGGCGAGCTGCCGCGATGCCGAGCGCGATACTCGCCGCCTCGGTCGAGCCGAACGCCGAGACGTACACCGGCAACGCGGACCGGAACCCGCCGATCGTCGTCTCCAGGACGACGTCGCGGTACACCGGCTCGCGAGCCAGTTCGAGGAGCCGTTCCATCCGCTGCGGCACGAAGACCGGTGGCACCAGTCGCAGCCGGTCGATCGGGTCGGCCGACGCCTGGGGGTCCGGGCAGTCGGCGCCGAACAACGCGTGCCCGTAGTCGTCGGCCGGTGGGAACGCGTCGGCAGCGCCGGTGCGGGCGCGCATCCGGATTGCTGCCTCGGGAAAACCTTCGGCGTGCAAGGCTGCTCTCCTTCGGTCGGCCTTTGCACGGAAGAGCCGCCGACGGTACGGCGAAAATACGTCCGCGCTCAGCGACGACGACGGGCGAGCCTCAGGTAGAGCAAGGCGGCCACGGTGACGACCAACGGCCAGACCAGGTACGGCCCGGCCATCAGCAGCAGAATCACGACGGCTCCCTGCGCCACCAGGGCGGCCAGGCGAGCCTTGCTGCGGCGGGGCAGCAACTTGACCGCCGCTGCGACCCCGACCGCGTACACGGTCACAAACAGTCCGGTCGTAAGCAAAACAAGGGATTGCGGCCCCACTCCCGCTGCCACCACAACAACGGCAGTGACCATCGACAGCACACTCAGTACGGCGAGACTGCGCCGCGGCACGACTCCGGCAGAGCTCCCGCGGGCTAGCCACGCAGGGAGCGCGCCGTCCCGGGCCAGCGCGGCACCGAGCTTGGCAGCGCCCGCGTAGTAGGCGTTCATCGCGCCGAAGGTCAGCAGCAGCGCTGCGACCGCGGCCAGGACTCGGGCGTTGCCACCGAGACCGATCGCAAGCAGGTCGCCCAGCGGCGCGTCGGTCTCGGCGGCCTGCGAGCCCAGAACTGTGATGGTGGCGAACGCGACGCTGAGGTAGAGCACGCCGACCACGATCACCGCGAAGGCGGTGGCTCGCGGCACGTCGCGGTCCGGCCGCCGAAACTCCGCCGTCAAGTAAGTGACTGTTTCCCAACCGACGAAGCTCCACACCAGCAGCGCGGCGGCCGGCCCGATCGCCTGCCAGCCGTGCGGCGCGAACGGCTGCAGGTTGGCCAGGTCGGCATGTGGCAGCGAGAGCACGACCGCCATGACAAGGAAGAGCGTCAGCACGCCCGCCAGAATGATCTGCACCCGACCGGTCACCTGGATGCCGAACGCGTTCGTCGCCGGCACGACCACCATCAGCGCCAGCATGGTCGCGAAGACGGTGCTTTCACCACCGCCCAACCCCGCTTCGACGTAGCCACCGGCCCACAGCGCGGCGGCCGGACCGCCGACCGGGACGGACAGGTAGAAGCACCAGCCGACGACCGCCGCGGCGCGTTCGCCGAACGCCAGTCGTGCGTACGTCGCGACCCCGCCGGAATCCGGGTAGCGGGCGCCGAGCGCCGCGAAGGTCGCCGCCAGCGGAGCGGATACCACCGCGAGACCCAGCCACGCCAGCAACGACGCAGGACCGGCCACGTCGGCGGCCAGCGCCGGCAACGCGATGACACCGGTCGCCAGCACGGCTCCGACGTACAAGGCTGTGCCCTGTCCGAGACTGAGCCGGCCTGCCGGTGCGGACGCTGTTTCCACCATGCGCGACATCTTCGCCTGAACCGGCGGTCACGGCGAGGCGATGCCGGGCACCTTCGGGAACGCGCTGGCCTGCCAGACCGAGTCCAGCCCGGCGACGTAGCGGGTGAACCGCTCGAGGCCGAGACCGAACCCCGCGCTGGGCGGTACGCCGTCGCGCAGCATCTGCAGGTACCACGCGTACTTGGCCGGGTTCTCGGCCGTCTCCCGCATCCGCGCGACGATGGTCGCGTAGTCCTGCTCGCGTTCGCTGCCGCTGCACAGCTCGCCGTACCCCTCCGCGGCGATCAGGTCGAAGTTGCGCAGCATGCCGGGCTGGTCCTTGTTCTCCCGGTCGTAGAAGCCGCGCGATCCCTTGGGGTAGTCGGTGACGAAGAACGGCTTGCTGGCCTTCTGCGACAGCTTGGCCTCGCCGACCCAGTCGAGCTCGGCATCCGGACTCTGGTCGTGCCCCATCGCCCGCAGGTCGGCGACCGCGTCGGAGTGCGTGCGGAGCCCGAACGGCGCGCTCAGCAGTTCGGTGAACTCGCCGGTGTCCCGGCCGAGGCTCTCCAGTTCGCCGGGCAGGTCTTCCATCACCCGTCGTACGACGTGCCGCACCAGGTCCTCCGCGACCGCCATCGCCTCGTCCCGGGACGCGTCCGCCATCTCGATGTCGATCTGGTGGAACTCGGCGAGGTGCCGGCTGGTCGACGCGGTCTCGAGCGGCTCCAGCCGGATGTTCGGCGCGATGAAGAAGATCTTGTCGAACGACGTCAGGGCCGCCTGCTTGTAGAGGATCGCACTGGTCATCAGCTTGTAGCGGTGCCCGTAGTAGTCCACGTCGACCTGCTTGGCTCCGCGCGCACCCGGGTCGGTGACCGGGCCGATGACCGGCGGCAGCAACTCCATGAACCCACGGGCGCTGAGGAGCTCGCGGGCAGCCGCCAGCATCCGGTTCTGGATCAGCAGCACCGACCGGGTGACCGGTGAGGTCAGGTGCTCACGCGGACTGGCGGGCAGCCGGGCTTCGGTGTCCGGGATCCGGGTCTCCGTCATCTGGTGTGCTCCCTAGTGAGTCGGCTCGGTATTCGTCCTCGAGGCTGGCGTTGTCGAAGGTCCGCTCGACGTACGACAGCGAGGCGAGCAGCCCGGCTGCCGTCAGCTTGGTGGAACCGGTCGGCCCGACCACGCCGCGGATCGGCATCGAGCCGATGGACGCCCACTGCAGCCGCCCGGCGCTGTCGAGGTAGCTGCGGGCCTTGCCGGCGTTGTCCGGGTGCAGGCAGTACGGCACGTCGAGGTAGCCCCGCCGGAACGCGGTGGCCAGCGCCGAGCCGAGATCAGGACCGAGCTCCAGCACCGCCTCGATCAGGGCCTTCGCCTCGGCGTGGATGCCGGTGTCGACGACGTCGCCGGCGATCGTGATGCAGCGCTCGGCGGCCAGTGCCGCGGTCTCGAGCGCGGCGACGTTCTCGGCGAAGGTCGGGATTCGGTAGCCCTCGGCAACTGTTTTCACAATCAGCCGGGCCGCTCCGGTCCGGACGGCCAGCCGGGCCGCCTCCTCGAGGAGCCGGGAGGCGCCGTCGGCCGTCCGCGGATAGACGCCCATGTAGGTGTAGACGACGATGTGCCAGTCGACGTCCGGCAACCACTCGGCGGCGAGTCGGCGCAACGCGAGCAGGGCCTCGGTGTCCTGGTCCGGGTTGGTCTGCTGGGCGTAGCTCAGGGAGACGCTGCGGATGCCGTGCTGGCGGAAGAACAGGCACTCGAGCACGCTCAGCGCGACCAGCAGGCCGGGCGGGCAGAGCTGGCCCATCATGCAGCCGCCGAAGCTTTCGACATGCGGTTCGACACCGGTCTCCCTGACCTCGGCCAGGAGGTCGCAGCTGCGCGCCCAGTGCGGGATCGAGTCCGCCAGCGGCATCCGGCTGTAAGGCAGGCAGTAGGAGACCGGCCCACCCTCGGTGGCGTGCAGTCCGGCCTTGATCAACGCCCTGACGATCGGCTCGGGGCACGGCGAGCCGTGCCGGATCTGCACCGGGAAGTCGGGGCCGACCACGCCGTCCAGCACCGCCTGGGTGGTGGCCAGCTCATGCGCGACGATCGGATAGCCGTTCAGCTCGACCCCGGACGCCAGCGCCGCACCAGCGTTCGCGTTGTCACCCATTCGGGTGTAGCTGTCGAGCGTGATGGTCCCGACCGTGGTCGCCGTCGCGCTCTTGGTGGCCAGGAGTCCGGTGCGCATCGCGCCGGGATCGCTGACGCCCATCCGCGGTTGCACCACGAGCCGGCCGGCCGCATGAGCGCGGGCAACGAAGTCACTGAACGATCCGGTGCCCGGGACGTTCACGAAGCCTCGCCGGTGGTCAGCTGGCCGACGTACGACCGGAACGCGGCCAGCCCGGTGCCGTCCTCGAAGACCGCGCTGTAGCCCGCGGCCGTCAGCTGGGCCCGGCTGCGGTCGCAGCCGGGACCGGCGATCCCGAGCTTGCCGCCGATCACCATCGGGGTGCCGGCCAGCTGCGCCTGGCTCCGGACCTGACGGACCAGCCGCATCCCGTCGTGGAAGCCGTGCCCGTTGACACTGCTGACCACGATCAGGTCCGGCCGCAGCCGCAGGCACTCGGACACCATCAGCTCGTCCGGCACGCAGGCGCCGAGGTTGTGCACCTGGTGACCGAGTTCTTCGAGCAGCAGTTGCAGTACGACGAGGTTCCAGGTGTGCGAGTCAGACGACACGCTGGTCACCACAACGGTCAGGTCGCCGGCGCTGACGTCCCTGTCCGCGGCGACGGCGGCGGCGTGATCCATGACAAGCAGAGTGCCGAGCCGACGCCCCGTGATACATGCGGCCGATCAACCGGGGGCGATCTCGTCCAGTTGGGAGACGCCGGTGGCGGCCTGCGGCCGGTACCGCTCCCAGCGTTCGTGCAACCGGATCCGGCCGTCGGGCAGCAGCTCGGGCGTGCTTTCGCAGTGCCCCACGACGAGCGAGCCGTCGGCCAGCACCATCGTGTAGCTGAACTCCAGCGTGTCGTCGGGACGGCAGATGCCGGTGAGCGATCCACGCCGTACCCGGCCGCCGCTGAAGTCCGCCCAGAGCAGGTCACCGCGTTGCCGGTACGACGCGACCGGAGCTTCACCGTCGTCCGGATCGTGCCCGGCGGGGGAGAACCTCCGGCCGTCATAGTCGATCATCAGCCACCTGCCGGACCGTGCAGCTCCAGCACGCAGCACTTCACCCCACCGCCGGCCCGCAGCAGCTCCGAGACGTCGAGGCCGATCGGCTCGAAGCCCGCGTCCCGCAGCTTCGCGACCAGTTGGGTCGCGCCGGTCGGCATCAGCACGTGCCGGCCATCGGATACGGCGTTCAGGCCGAATGCGCCGGCGTCCTCGGCGGTCGCGATGATCGCGGTGGGGAAGAGCTCGCGCAGGATCGCCTGACTGCCTGGTGTGAACGCGTCCGGGTAGTACATCACCGTCTGCTCGTCCAGCACGGCCAGCGCGGTGTCCAGGTGGTAGTACCGGGCGTCGACCAGGGTCAGGCCGATCACCGGGCGCCCGAAGTACTGTTCGCTCTCGACGTGGGCCCTGCGGTCGGTGCGGAACCCGTTGCCGGCCAGCAGCCAGGATCCGGCGGACAGGTAGTCACCCTCGCCCTCGTTGGCCGACTCCGCCTGCTCGACCTTCAGGCCGCGGCCGCGGAACCAGTCCAGGTAGGCCGCCGACTCCGCGTCCCGCTCGGCGTGCCGGAAGCGCGCCACCAGCGCGCGGTCGCCCCAGACGGTGGCGCCGTTCGCGGCGAACACCATGTCCGGCAGCCCGGGCACCGGTGGGATCAGGTCCACGGTGTGACCGAGCTCGACCAGCTGGTCGTGGATCCGCTGCCACTGCGCTTCCGCGCGCGGCTGGGCGGTCGGCGTGCGCGGATTCATCCACGGGTTGATCGAGTAGGTGACGTCGAAGTGCGTCGGTGGGCACATCAGGTACCGGCGCGTGGTGCCGCGCCGGATCGCGGCGTCGTACGGTGCTTCGGCGGTGGCCGTCGAGGTGCCGGCCTCGGAGATGAGTTCCATGCCGGTAAGAGCGCGCCGGGGCCGCGATCAGATACCTGCGCCGGGGAGTGTATTTCCGGCGTCCGGTCGGCGGCTCTGTCCGAGCAGGAGCGCTCTGACTCCGCCTTGTCCACCGGAGGGTCCCGAACATGGTTACCGGCCTGAGCCGAACTGAACTCACTGCGCAGTACCTGGACGAGATCAAACGACGCGGCATCTCCGCCGGTGAACTCGTCAGCACCCAGCCCGAGTCCGTCGGGTTGCAGTCCTTCTACGGCGGCCGGTACCTGTCCCGGCCGCTGTTCCTGGGGACCGAGGAGTGCGATCAGCTGGCGCACGACATCCTGACCATGCACGCCGCGCTGATCAGCCTGCCCGACAAGCTGTACGGCGGTGATCTGGCCGCGTTCGCCCGATCCGTCGGGATGACCGACGTACAGGTGTCCGCCGTACTGCGCAGCCGTGGCGCGTCCGTGACCAAGCAGAGCCGCGCCGACCTGTACATGGACGAGACCGGCTTCAAGCTGCTCGAGTTCAACATGGGCAGCGCGCTCGGCGGCATCGACCAGTCCGACATGGCCCGCGCGCTGCTGGACCAGCCGGTGCTCGCGGACTTCGCGCGGACGCATCGGCTCGCCTACGTGGACACGATGCGCGAACAGGTCAACAACATGTTCGTCGAGTGCGGCTTCGAGTACGGCTCCCGGCCGGTGCTCGCGACCGTCGACTGGCCGAGCAGCTACGAGACCCTCGAGCCGTACATGCGGCACTTCGCGACCCGCCTGCACGACATGGGGATCGACGCCCACGTCGGCCACATCGGGCAGCTCGAGGTGCGCGACGGCGGGGTCTGGCTGGGCGAGCGGAAGGTCGACATCATCCAGCGGCTGTTCATGCTGGAGGACCTGCTCGAGTACCCGGACGCGCCGGCGCTGATGGACCCGATCCTGGACGCCGCGGCCCGCGGGGAGGTGAAGATCTTCACCCCGCTGGACTCGGAGATGTTCGCCAGCAAGGGCGCGCTGGCGGTGCTGTCCGACGAGGCCAACCGGGAGCACTTCGACCAGCAGACGCTGGCCAGCCTGGACCGGATCCTGCCGTGGACCCGGATGGTGCGCTCCGGCCCGGTCACCATGGAGGACGGCAGCCAGGTCGAGCTGCTCGACTACGTGCTCAGCCACCAGGACGACCTGGTCCTCAAGCCGACCTCACGGCACAGTGGCGAAGGCGTGCTGCTGGGCTGGCGCGACGACACCGGCGCCGAGCTGTGGGAGGAGCGGGTCCGGGAAGCGCTCGACGGCCCGTGGGTCGTCCAGCGCCGGATCCGGCCGGTGCCGGAGCTGTTCCCGATGCCCGACGGCGACCCGGCGCCGTGGATCGTGAACTGGGGCGTCTTCACCGTCGTCAACGGGTTCGGCGGCGTCTACGCCCGGGCCGCCACGGTCGAGTCCGACCTCGAGGTGGTCCGGCTGTTCGCCGGCGCCTCGGTCGGCTGCTGCCTGCAGGTCCTGCCGGAGGACTCCGACGTCGAGCCGGGGACCGCGCTGCCGGTGCGGAAGCAGTAAGCACCACAGGAAGGGCCGGTGCGGCGGATGCCGCGCCGGCCCTTCTTCATGGTCCGATCAGGTCGCCGCTTCGGGAGTCGGGCCGGGAGCGTCGGGTGTGGCATCGGCCGCCGGCGCGGCGTCGGTGGCCGGCTGCTCGTCGGGCCGGCGCATCCCGATCCGCGCGCACACCGCGGAGAGGATCGCGACCCCCGCGGCCCAGAGCCAGAAGGTCTGCCCGACCTTGTCCCACAGCCACACGCCGACGGCCGGGCCGACCGCGTTGCCGAGACCGAAGACGCTCAGCATGGCGCCGGAGTACCGGCCGCGCAGGTGCGGCGGCGCGACCATGCCCGGGTAGGCGAACGTGGTCGGCGCCCCGATGATCTCCGACATCGTCCAGATCAGCGTGCCGATGATCAGCAGCACCGGGATGAGCGCGATCGCGTAGACCCCGTAGCCGACCGCGACCAGGCCGAAGCCGGCGATGGCGGTCAACCGCAGCGGCCAGGTCTGCACGTACTTCGTCGCCGGCACTTCGCAGACCGCGACGACGACGGCGTTCGCCGAGACGACCAGGCTGTACCACCACAGGCTCATGCCGTCGTCCACGATCGCCAGCGGGAGCACCGCGATGTACTGGCAGTACACGATCGTCACCAGGAACACGGCGGCCAGGTAGAAGTCGTAGCGCCAGTCGGCCAGCACCGCACGGTAGCCCTGCTTCGGCTCTGCGGCATTGGCAGCGTCGGCTGCCGCGTCCTTGTCGGCCTTGCCGGGCAGGAACTTCCAGGCGATCGCGCTGTACAGGACGGCGGCGAACGCCTCGGCCCAGAACAGCAGGTCGTACGAGACCGACACCAGCGCGACGCCGACGATCGGGGTCACCGCGGTGCCCAGGTTGATGGCCAGCCGGTACATCGCCATCGTCATCACGAGCTGGCCCGGCTTGGTGAGCTCGGCCAGCATCGCCTGCGCGGCCGGGCGGTTCAGCTGGCTGACGGTGCTGACCGTCAGGATCGCCAGCAGGATCACCCAGTAGACGTCGATGTACAGGATCGAGACGATCAGCGCGGCGGAGCCGAGCATGCTGATCAACGTCGCCGCCCGGGCACTCAGCCGGTCGGTGAGCCAGCCGCCCACGAACGACCCCAGCACGTGGCCGGCGCCGTACACGCCGAGGGCGAAACCGGCCTGCCCTGCCGTGAACCCGCGGTGCGTCATGAACAGCACCAGGAAGATCTGCAGGAAGGCTCCCAGCCGGTTGACGAAGACACCGAACAGCAGCGCCTTCGACGTCACCGACGTCTGGCGCCAGGTGGCGATGGCGCCGAGCCCTTCGCCTGGCTGCTTGGTCGTGCTCGGGTCGCGTTCTTCGCTCATCAGATGTTTCCCCTCGATGCCGGCGAGCGCCATGCTCCGGCAGGTCGGTGCCGGAAGGCATTTGGTCCCGCAGGCTACCGCCCGGAGCGGCTCACGCACAGGGGTTGAAGCCAACAAAACAAGGCGTATCAGAGCCGCCCCGGCGCCGCCTCTGATGAGGTGACGGCGACGCGTAGCCGAGCGCACGTGCGCTCTTGTCGACATGCCTGCAGCCAGGAGGATCGAACCTTATGACCACAGAAACGACGGAGGCCCTCCAGCGGATCCCGGACGACTTCATGCAGAGGCCGTACGAGATCCTCGAGCCGTACCGGAAGGCCGGCCGGGTGCACCACGTGATCTTCCCGCACGGCGCCGACGTCTGGCTCGTGACCCGGTACGCCGACGTGCGCGCGCTGCTCCAGGACCCGCGGGTGAGCAAGGACGGCCGGCGGATGAACGAGATGTTCGCCCGCCACACCGGCACCTACGTCGAGGACGAGAAGCCCGACGTCGGCTTCGACGACGAGCTGTCCCAGCACATGCTGAACAGCGACCCGCCCCGGCACACCCGGCTGCGCTCGCTGGTCAGCAAGGCCTTCACGCTGCGCCGGATGGAGGCCTTCCGGCCGCGGATCGAGCAGCTGGTCGACGACTACCTGAGCAAGCTCGAGGGCCGCGACGACGTCGACCTGGTCACCGAGTACGCGCAGCCGCTGCCGATCGTGATCATCTGCGACGTGCTCGGCATCCCGTTCGAGGACCGCGAGCGGTTCCAGCAGTGGGCTGTCGAGCTGGTCGGCGCCGGCCACCCGGCCGAGGTCGTCGAGAACGCCTCGAGGAACGTCATCGAGTACGGCCACCGGATCATCGAGATGAAGCGCAAGAACCCGGCCGACGACATGGTCAGCGCGATGATCGAGGGCACCCCGAACGGCGACCGGCTGACCGACGACGAGCTCGTCGCGATGATCTTCCTGTACACCGTGGCCGGGCACATCACCTCCCAGCACACGCTGTCCAACGCCATCCTCAGCCTGCTCACCAACCCCGACGCGATGGCGCGGTTGCGCGGCGACCTGGAGATCATGCCGCAGGCGATCGACGAGCTGATGCGGTACGACGGCGGCGTCGGCGTGGCCACCTTCCGGTTCACCGCGGAGGACATCGAGATCGGCGACGTCGTGGTGCCGAAGAACAACATTCTGGCGCTGTCGATCCTGTCGGCGCACCGCGACGACGAGCAGTTCCCGAACGCGAACACGCTCGACCTGGACCGCCGTCCGAACGGCGTTCTCGGGTTCGGCCACGGTCCGCACTTCTGCATCGGCCAGCCACTGGCGAAGCTGCAGACGAACATCGCGCTGACCCGGCTGCTGGAACGCTTCCCGGACCTGCGGATGACCGCCGACCCGAGCTTCCTGGAGTGGGAGCCGAGCACGCTGCTGCGCGGGATGCACCACCTGCCGGCCGCGACCATCCCGCCGAAGTCCTGACCCGCACCACCTGACGAGAAACCGCCCCGGCCGAGTTGGCCGGGGCGGTTTCCGTGTGTCGGGGGAGTGGGTCACTCCTCGACGTAGAACCAGTCCTCGGGGGTGATCAGGCCGTACGGGTTGACCGGCTCGACGCCGCGGAGGTTCTTCGCGACCTCGAACATCCGGTTCGGGAAGCCCGGCGACCAGATCGTCGGCACCTGCTCGGCGATGTAGTCCTGGTACTCGTACATCGCCTCTGGGTCGTCGCTGTGCACGGTCCGGTCGATCAGCTCGTCGGCCTTCGGGTCGCTGTAGTCGCCGAAGTTGCTGCCGCCGCCGGTGCGGAACAACATCTCGCCGGTCAGGTGACCGTAGTACGACCAGCCGCCGTTCCAGGTGTTGATCTCCCACAGCCGCTTGCTCGCGACGTTCGGGCTGTGGTCCTCGGCCACCATCACCGAGCCGTACACCGGCTCCAGCTTCAGCTCGATCCCGGCCTTGGCCGCGTCCTCCTTGAACATCTCCAGCAACCGGGTCAGCGCGACCTTGCCCTCGACGTACCGGATCGTGAACGAGAGCCGGTCGCCGATGTCGACGCCCTCGCCGGCGCAACCGGCGACCTCGCCCGGCTGGACGCAGCCGGCCGGCAGCGTGCTGGTGTCCCAGCCGTGCGCCTCGAGCAACGCGCGGGCGGCGTCGACGTCGAACGGCATCGGGTCCTTGCGCTGCTTCGGCGACACGTGCGGGTTGGCCGGCGACGGCGGCACCGGCCCGTCCATGCGGTAGGCGTTGCCGTGGTAGATCTCCCGGATCGCCCGGTCCTGGTCCAGGCACATCTGCAGCGCCTGCCGGACGTAGGTGTGCTTGTAGATCCGCGCCGCGGTGGAGTCGTTGTCGAAGTTGAACGGCATGTAGCGCACCACGAACACGTCCTGCGGCACCAGCCGGTATTTGTCCGCGAGCGGGTCCTCGCCGTCGTCGGTGAGCCCCATCCCGAACGGCAGGTACCCGATCTGGATCCCGTCCGGCGCGTCCGGACCGGCCAGCAGCCGCTCGTACATCAGCTCGTCGGTGTCGTTCTGCACCTGCCGGAACTCGTCCAGGTGCGGCTTGTTCGGGCCGGAGTACTTGTCGTTCGGCACGAAGGTGACGACACCGTCGAGGGTGTAGCTCTTCAGCCGCCACGGACCGTTGACCACGCTCCAGACCGGGCTCTCGGCCCAGCCGCCGCGGAAGTGGTTCGCCTCGACCGTCCACTCGCCGTTCTGGCTCACCAGGTAGTCGTAGACGGCCGGGATGTCGGCCACGTCGTACGACGCCCGCGCCGGGCCGTCCTCGGTCCGGTCCCACGCCTTCGGCATCGGCGTGATCAGCGAGAGCTGGTTCATCTCCACCCAGGTCTTGGAGTACACCTCCTGGAAGGTGAACCGGACCTTGTCCTCGGCAACCTTCTCGTACGACGTCAGGTTGTCCGGGAAGTAGCCGGGCACGTAGTAGCCGAGCCGGTCGCCCTTGACCGCCATCATGTTCACCCAGAACATCACGTTGTCGGCGCAGATCGGCTCGCCGTTGGACCACTGCCACGGCTTCAGCGTGACGGTGACGCTGAGCCCGTCCTCGCTCCACTCCGGAGGGTAGGCCAGGCTCAGGTCGGGGTTCACCTCCGGCCTGCCCTCGTGGCCGAGCCAGTACAGCGGCCGGAACATCAGCACCTGGAACTCGTACAGGTTGCGGATGCCGATCCGCTCCCGCGGCGTGAACGGGAAGATCGCGGCCGGTGGGAAGCCGGGGTTGCAGGCCCAGGTGACCGTGCCACCCTTGATCGGCCGGCCGTCCTCGGACGGCTGGTCGGACTGCTGCTCGCTCAGCACAGTGGACATCCAGGTCACCTCTCGTCAGTTGAATCAGGCAGTCAGCCGGGAAGCCGGTGACCGGTGCGGTGGAGTGGGGAAGGCATCGGTCGCGGCCAGGCGTACGTCGATCTGCGCGGCGAACTCGAACGCCGTCCGGATCGCCTCGTCGAAGGTCGAACCGCTGGTGCAGAGGAAGCCGAGGATGTTGTTGCCGTCCGGTGGGCGCCGGACCACGTCACCCGGCTTCGCCGTGATCTTCAGGAAGAACACCCGGTCGGACTCCGACACCGCGGGCGGCACGGTGATCTCCTCGATCAGGCCGGGGCCGCCGATCAGGCAGGTGCCGGCCAGATGCACACCGGTCGGGCGGTAGTGGTGCACGTCGGGCTTCGTGCCGGCGGCGACCGCCATCGTCGCGCGGATCGGGCAGTAGCCGGCACTCAGCCTGGCGAAGTAGTCCAGCCCGCCACCACCTGGTCGCACGGCGATCTCCAGCAGATGCGGCTTGCCTTGGTGGAAGCGGACCTCCGCATGCATGACGCTGCGCCGCAGTCCCTGCGCATGCGCTGCCGTGGTGACGACCTCGTGCACGGCGGCCAGCTGATCGGCGTCGAGCGCGGTCGGCGCCCGGTGCGCGTCGTCGTCGAACGTGTTGCCCTCGATCGTGATCCGGTCGACGATCGAGCCCAGGTACACCTCGTCGTCCCAGGCGAGCGCCTCGATCTGCATCTCGTGCCCGTCCAGGAACGACTCGACCAGCAACCCGGCCGGCCCGAGGTCGATGCCGTCGGCCTCCATCCGCAGCCACGACATCTGCGCCATCCCGTCGAGCGCCTGCGGGAACGTCGTTCGCAACTCGTCCGGAGTGTCGATCCGGAAGACGAAGTTGCTCGCGGCACCCAAGGTCGGTTTGAGAATGATCGGGTAGCCGAACTCGTCCGCGGCCGCGAGCGCGGCGTCGACGTCCGGCACCAACCGGAACCGGGGCACCGGAGCGCCGCCGCGCTGCTGGGCCTCCCGCATCAGGAGCTTGTTCCGGCTGGTCCTCGCCGCGTCCAGGCCGACCCCGGGCAGGCCGAGCGCCTCGGCGACCGCGGCGACGGTGAGCACTCCGGACTCGGAGAACGTGAGCACGCCGTGGAACTGCTCGGCGGCGTGCCAGTCGCGGGCGACCGCGATGATGTCGTCGATGTGCTTCGAGCCGGCGACCCGGTAGCGCGGGGCCGGCCAGTAGTCCGGTTCGCCGAGGCCGTTGAGCACGAACAGGGTGCCGCCGAACTCCTCGATCTGGCGGTAGCGGGACTGGTAGTAGCCGGCGTTCTGCACGGCTTCCAAAGCGAGCAGCTTCATGATCCTCTACTCCTCACCGACCGCGGCCAGGTGCCGCGGCCTGTCGACCGAGTCCAGGCCGGTCGGGCGGGGCGGCGCCCCGACGGCACGATCTGCGATCGCCCGCGCGATCTGCGGCGCGAACTTGAACGACATCCCGCCGCAGGCCGCGTACGCGAGGACCGTGCCGGCGCCGTACGTCGCCAGCAACGGCCCGCCGCGCGTGCGTTCGGCGAGGTAGAAGCCGTCGGTGGAGTCGACCACCGCGGCGGGATCGAAGTCCGGGAACAACTCGGAGAACACGCCGACCAGGTGTGCGCGCCATTGGTCGGGCGTGACCCGGTCGGTCATCTCGTCAACCGCCCGGCAGGCACTCGCGGCACTCAACCGCAGCGGGGCGTCCGACTGTGGCACGGTCGGCATCAGCCAGGCGTCGCGGGCCGGTCCGAGTCCGAGCACGGCGGGCATGCCGGTCGAGTCCCGGAGCCAGGTCGGCGCCTGGTACGACAGCACGGTCTGCCGGTACAGCGTGAGGTCGGAGGCGATCGCGGCCGGCACCAGCTCGCGGGACCAGGGCCCGGCCGCCATCACCACCCGGTCCGCGGTGTGGGTCCCGCCGTCGGCGCAGCGGATCATCGCGACCTCGTCGTTCTGAGAGATCTCGACGACCCGCCGGTGCGGGTGCAGCCGGACCTCCGGCCGACGGCTCAGCCAGCCTGCCAGCGCGACCAGCGCGTGGTCGGCCAGGACAACGCCGGCCGTGGCCTCCAGTACGGCGCCGGTCCCGTCCGGGAACCGGATCCGTGGATAACGGCCGGCCAGCTCTTCCGGCGACAAGGTCCAAGCCTTGGCGCCAGCCGCGGTGAGGACGGCGAGCTCGGCCGCGGCGTCCTGTACCGGCATCGCGGTGAGTGCGCCGGCCGGGTGGTAGAAGCGTGATCCGACATGGTCCTCAACGTCCATCCAGCCGGCATGCGCCTGCGCGGCCGCCTGCGTCAGAGCCGGTTCGCCGCGATGCAGCGCGCGGACAACCCGGAGCCGGTCGTTCGAGGTGGCCGACGGCGACGGGATCGGACCGGCGTCGACGAGATCGACCGCGTCCACGCCGGCCGCGCGGACGCACTCGATCGCCGTCAGCAGTCCGATCACGCCGCCGCCGACCACGGTGATGCGCATCCGGGATCACCGGCCTCCGGCGAGGTCACCGCCGGCCGGACCGGCCGCGAGCAGTGGTGGCGCGAACGGCGTGACCTCTTCGACGTCGAAGGCTCCGGCGACCAGCGTCCCGGCCTCCGGCGAGTCGTCGAAGGCGCCGGCATCACGCGCCGCGTCCGAGAGGTCGATGAGGATCGGTGACGCCAACGCCAGCAGGGCCTTGACCTCGCAGAACAGGTCACCCCAGCTCTCGGGCTGCTCGTCCAGCCCGATGCCGTCGAGGGTCGCCGCGCGCCGCCGCAACCGGTCGATCTGGATCAGCACGGTGTCGGCCGAACGGTTCAGGTTGAACGTCGGCATCTCGTACCCGAGGTCGAACCGCTCGAGCATGGTGGCGACCCGGCCTCGCGCGGTGGCCGACACCGGCAGCCGGGTGCTGTCGTCGCCCGCGTTGGCGACCGCCTTGGCGAGCGTCCCGGCGAGCTGGTTCCAGGGGCCGACCAGCCGCTCCTCGGCCATCTTGTCCAGGCCGGCCCGGCTGAAGGTGGACCGCTGGTACTCCGGCGCGGTGAGCGCCAGGTAGAGCCGGGCGACATCGCGCGGCACTTCCTCGAGCAGCTCCTGCGGCGTCAGCACATGGCCCTTGCTGGTGGAGAACTTCGAGCTCTCCAGCTCGTAGAACTCGTTGTTGATGATCGACTCCGGCCAGACGTACTTGTCGCCGTGCGCCATCAGCATCGCGATGTGCGGCAGGCAGAAGTAGTAGGCGTTGTCGAAGCCGAGGAAGTGCACGATCCGCAGGTTCTCCGCGGTCCGCCACAACTCGCCCGGCACGGTGTCCCGGCCGAGCTTGTTCGCGGCGTACGACGTGGTGAACATGCCGGCCGGGATCAGCTCGAGCCAGGCGTTGAGCACCTGCCCCGGAACCTCCGGGAACGGCGCCTGGATACCCCACGAGAGCGGGAACGTGATCGGCACGTCCTGCAGCGGCCGGGCCAGCAGCTCGGCGATCATCTGCCGGACGTGCGGCCGCCGGTGCGCGGCCAGCTTCTCGTGGTACGCCGTCAGCTGCTCGCGGTACTCCTCCAGCGGCAGCACCATGATGGTGGCTTCGCGGTAGGTGAGCTTGTCGGTGGGGTCGATCGTCGAGTGCGGGTCGATCAGCTGGTCGTAGTTGTTCGGGTGGCAGCAGGTCTCGCACAACCCGCCGCGGCTGGTCGTCAGGCAGACCGGGCAGTCGCCCTCGATCAGGCCTTCGACCATGAACTCGCCGGTCCGCTCCAGGTAGGGCAGCCGGACCGTCTTGAGCCGGAACACGCCGGCCGCGTGCAGGGCGCTGAAGTACTGCAGCACGGTGGCGCGGTAGGTCTGGTCGAACGGGCCGAACCCGTCGATCGAGATGCCGATCGCGCTCAGCGCCTCCTGGATCTTCGCCGTCGAGCGCTTGCACAGCTCCTCCGGCGTGATGCCCTCCCGGCCCGCCGACGCGACCACGTAGGTCTGGCTGTCGTCGGTCTCGGAGGTGAAGATGACGTTCCGGCCGCGGGCCCGCTGGTACCGCGCGTACACGTCGCCGGCCAGGTACGGCCCGGCGATGTGGCCGAGGTGCATCCCGCCGTTCGGCGTCGGGTTCGGGCCGAGGACGAGGACGGGACGGTCGTCTTCGGACGGCAGCAGTCGGGTCATTCGCTGGCTCCTACTCGCTCGGCGGTCTCGATGGCCTCGGCGGCCTGGGCGTTCTCGGCGACGTTCGCGGCGGCCTTGGCGGCGAGCGCCTCGGTCTCCGAGCCGGCGTACTCGGCGAGGAACTTGTGGGACATCTCCGGGTCCCACCAGATGCTGCAGAAGACGAAGTCCTCGTCGTTGTGGTTGTGCACGCGGTGCAGCTGGCCGGGCGTGAAGTACGTGACGTCGCCGGCCCGGAACGGCTGCCGGTCGCCGCCGCACTCGACGATGCACTCGCCGGAGACCGCGACGAAGATCTCCTGCTCGTGGTGGGTGTGCAGCTTGGAGACCGTCCCGGCGCGGCAGACCGCGTAGGAGACCTCGAACGGCGCGTTCAGCACCGGCCACGGCTGCAGTCGCTGGGTGTCCACGCCGTACTCGTGCAGCAGGTTGTCGCGATCAAGCCGGGAGATGTGTACGACCATGATTACCGTCCCGAAATCTGCTCGAAGGTGTTCGGACCGTCCTGGGTGTGCCGGGTCTCGATGACGGCCTTGTGCGGGTCGCCGGCCAGGATCAGGTCGATCACCGGCGCACCGCCGCCGCCGGGCGTCTGCACCGACCGGCTGTACAGCACCCGCAACTGGCTCGGCTCGAGCCCGCTGATCCGCTCCAGCTCGGCGGCCAGCTCCGGATCGGTGGACGCGCCGCCGAGCAGGCGGTGGATCTCGCCGAGGCGGGCGGCCAGGCCTGGATGCTCGCGGTTCAGGAACCGCTCGAGCCCGGCGCCCTGTCCGGCGAAGGGGGAGTAGGTCATGCAGACCAGGTGCTCCTCGGTGAGCCCGAAGGTCTCCAGCGCGTACTCCTGCGCCGCGATCCGCATCCGTTTCAGCGCGTCCGGGCTGTCGTAGCGGGCGCGCATCATCTCCACCAGGCCGTCCGGGATGTCCTTCTTCCGCATCAGGCCGAGCGCGAACTCGACGTACTCGGCCAGGCCCTCGTCGTACGACCGCTGGAACAGGTGCTCGGCCTTCAGCCCGCGCAGGTGCGCCATCAGCGCCGGGTTCGCGCAGTCGGACTCGGTGAAGCTGAAGGCGAGGTCGTCGAACTGGAAGCCGAGGAAGCCGGTCAGCAGGTCGAAGTGGTCGCCGGCGGCGTACGCGGTCTCGCCGTAGATGGTGAAGAACTTCAGCCGCTCCGGCACGTCGGTGCTGACCCGGCGGTCCGCGATCGCGTCGATCGCCTCCGGGCCGTGGATGTCGGCGAAGTACGACTGGGCGATGCCGTCGAGCTGGCCCAGCACCCGGCCGAAGCCGTTCTGGCCCTCGCGCCTTGCCGGCGCGGTCTGCAGCCGGCGGGACAGCCGGCCGACCCAGAAGGTGTACTGGAGCTGCTCCTGCGGCGAGTCGCCGGTGATCAGCACATCAGCGCCGTCGCCGTACGCCGCCGCCAGCCCGAACGCGTTGAAGACGCTGAGGTTGCAGGAGTTGCAGAACGTCGGCCGTCCGTCGGCAAAGGTGCGGTGGCCGGTCATCAGGATGTCCAGCCGGTTCCGCCGTACGACGTGGTCGCGTTGCGGGGAGTCGACGTCGAACTCGCTGATCTCGTCGCCGTCAACGAGCAGCAGCTCGCAGTCCGGGTCGTCGGTGAGCCGCAGCGCGCGGTACTCGCGGTCGATGTTCTCCATCACGGCGCGCGGCATGCCCGCGTGCCGGTTGGTCGCCACCCGCATCCGGAACGTGCGGCCGTGCACCTTGTACAGGATCAGCTGCATCGCCCGGACGAAGGCCAGCATGTACGAGCTGTCCTTGCCGCCGCCGAAGGCCACCAGGATGAGGTTCTTCTCCAGCTCCGGCCGGTTCGGCAGCTCGGCTTCGAGCCTGCCGCTGCAGCGCAACGCTTCGGCCATGATGTCGGGTGGCATCGCCGCTCGCAGACCTGCGAACGCCTGGTCTCGTGCCCGCGCCACGTCGTCGGTCGGGGCACGATCCAGTTCGAGTGTTGTCATCCGGCTCTCCTCGAGGGCTGGTGGTTCTCCCACGCGTTAGAGCCTGGACGGCCGCTCCGCTGATACAGCCGCGGGGACCCGCTCCCGGTGCGCCACGATGTCGCGGCAGATCTCCTCGGCCCGCTGGGCCAGCACACTGAGCAGTGAGTCG
Organism: Kribbella sp. NPDC002412; assembly: GCF_053592935.1. Classification (NCBI taxonomy): domain Bacteria; kingdom Bacillati; phylum Actinomycetota; class Actinomycetes; order Propionibacteriales; family Kribbellaceae; genus Kribbella; species Kribbella sp. NPDC002412. The sequence goes on along the minus strand of NZ_JBSFBL010000024.1, from coordinate 65,206 downwards.
GAGATGCCGTGGGTCTCCTCGTTGACGCCTTGGAGGTAGCAGGCCGCGGTGCTGTCGGCCCCGAGCTCCAGCCGGTACTGCCGGGAGACGTCGATCCGGTCCAGCTCGAGGCTGCTCGCCAGCTCACGGACCAGGCGCGGCATCCGGGTGTCGAAGCCGGTGCCCAGGAAGACCAGGTCGCGGTGCAACTCGGTGACGGCTCCGGTACGGCGGTCGGTCAGCTCCAGCACCACCTCGTCGCCGGCCTCGCGGGCGCCGGTGATGTCGACCATCGTGACGAGCCGCCGGTCGGTGCGCTCGTTGAACTGGTCCAGGTACAGGTCGGCGTACAGGTGCTCGAGCATCGGAGGAGTGACGACGGAGTAGTTGGTCCGGTACATCTCCCGCAGGATCTGCTCGCGCGCCGCGGGCGGGGCGTCGTAGAACTCGTCGACGTACGACGGGTAGTACAGCTCGTTGGTGAACTTGCTGGACTGGTCCGAGCTCAGCCCGATGGACCGCATCAGCCAGCTGATGTCGCTGTCGGGCAGGTCGTCGCGCAGGGCGCGGAACATCTCCGCGGCGCTCTGCGAACTGCCCACGAGAGCGACCCGGTAGGGCAGCTCGCCGGACAGCTCGGCCACCCGCCGGCGGTAGTCGGTGCTGTGGATGACGCGGTTCGGGGGCAGGTCGGCGAGCACCGGCGGGATGTTCGGCTCGCGGCTGCCGCCGTACACGATGTAGCGGCTGCTGATCGCCGTACCGTCGGCCAGTGTGGTGACCCAGCCCGCGACGGCCCCCGTCTCGTCCCGTCGCGGCCGCACCGCCACGCACTCGCGACCGAGCTCGATCCGGACCTGGGTGAGCGACTCCGCCACCCAGCGCAGGTACTCGGCGAACTCGACCCGGTACGGCGTGAACGTGCTCATGTTGACGAACGAGTCCAGCCGCCCGGTCTCGTACAAGTGGTTGAGAAACGAGAACCGGCTCCGCGGATCCCGCTGCGTCACCAGATCCTTCAAGAACGACACCTGGCTGGTGGCCCACGGCATCAGCATCCCCGGCTGCCACTCGATCGCCAGGTTCCGGTCAATCAGCAGCGTCCGCTCCGCGACCTCCGGCGCCAACTCCTCCAACGCCACCGCCAGTCCCAGGTTCGACGGCCCGGCGCCGATCGCGAGCAGTTCGACTTCCACGTCGGGCCTGGACATGTGTTCGGACATCTGCGTCGCCTCGTCTCGGTCGCCGTAACCTCTCCTTCGAGAGCCCTCAACCGCTCGCCGGTGATACACGTCAACCGATCGGCCCGCGTCAGATGCTCCCGAGGAGTCGTCGCGCGGCGCGCGTGTGGCCGTCCGCCTCAGCCCGGCCCGCTCCCGCGACACCGGCGGCGCCCGGGTCAGACCGGGAGGGTGAGGTTCCTGCGGCGCAGGGACACGACCGCCGCGGCTGCCAGCAGGCCACTGGTCAGGCAGAGACCCAGGATCGGTTCGATGGTGGGGGCGACGGCCGGGGCGTTGGGCACGTGCGTGAAGGGCGAGAGGTCCAGCAGCCACTGTGGCAGTCCCAGCGCGGGGCCGAACATCGGCCCGGCCACGATGGAGCCCACCACGAGGGCCCAGGTCAGTCCGACCGACCATCGCGGGAGCAGCATGATCACCGTGACGACCGCGGCTGCCAGGACGCTGATCGCAGGCAGTTGGATCAGTGCCGCTCCGATCAGATCGCGCAGCAGCGATCCGGTGCCGCCGAGCACCTGACCACCGGTGAAGGCCATCGCCGCGGCGAAGACGAGGAGTAGCACCACCGAGCCGACCAGAGCGTTGACGGCGTACGCGCCCAGCCAGCGAACTCGCGAGACCGCGCTGCCGAGCACCGCCTCCATTTCGCCCTGCGCCTCGTCGTGGTGCAAGCGCAGCAAGAGCGTGGTCACACAGATCGCGATGGCCATACCGCCCATCTGCATCATCGAGGCCCAGTAGGCGCCGAGCAGGTCCACGTCACCGCCGAACGTGCTGTACCACTCTGTGGCCTCGCCCTGAAGTCCGCCGATCTGGTCGCTCAGCGCCCCGAACACCAGCCCGAACCCGATCAGCCCGATCACCCAGCCCAACAGCGCCCCACGCTGCAGTCGCCAGACCAGGCCAGTCGGGCTGAGCAGAGCTCGGCTCGCATGAGCGGCACCCCTGCGCTCGGGCCAAGTGCCTCGACCCACATCGCGTTTGCCGACCAGGACGATGGCCAACGCGCACAGGGAAGCCGTCATCAGTACGGCGAGCCCCACCGGCCACCAGGTGTTGTCCGCGAATGGCCGCATCTGCTGGCTCCAGCCGATCGGAGAGAGCCACGCCGGCCAGGCACTGGTGACCCGGAGCGCGGTCGAGTCCACCGTCCCGAGCATGTTGCCCAGGGCCGCGAGCATGAACGAGATGCCAAGCCCTGCGCCGGCAAGGCCGATCGCTCCGCGCGCAGTCGACGCCAGTTGGGAGGTCACCGCAGCGACGCCGGTGAAGACGATGCCCACCAGGGCAATCGACGCGCCGCCGACGAAAGCGCCGCCTGCGGGCTGTCCCGCGATCACCATGCCGAGACCGAGTGTGAGCGCCAGTACGACGTTCGCAGCGAGTCCGACCAGTACGGCGGCCGCCAACGATGCATGGCGTCCGACCACGCCGGCCCGCAGCATCTCCTCACGACCGAGTTCCTCGGACTGGCGGGTGTGCCGGACAACCGCAAGCACGCTCATCATGGCCGCGAGCACGGCCAAGGTGAGCGCATCCCGGTGCAAGGTGTAGCCCCCGACGCTCGGGCCGGTGACGAGGCCGAGCACCCGCATGCCGGGATTCTCGACCACGATCCGGGTGTCCAGCTCGAGAAGTCGGGGGTGTTTCGTGTAGCTGTCCTCGAACATCGCGGTGGTCGCAGCCAGAAAGGCGGTCATCCCCAGGATCCAGGCAGGCAGGGTGATCCGGTCCCGCCGCAGCGCGAGGCGAGCCAGCCGGACCGTGCCGGTGAAGCCGCTCATCGCAGCGTCACCGCCTCGGCTGTCTCAGCAGGTACGGCGACGTCCTCGCCGTAGTGCCGCAGGAACAGCTCCTCGAGCGTGGGCGGCGAAGTGATCAGCGAACGCACCTCGAGATCGACCAAACGCCCGAGCACGTGGCTCAACTCGGGCGGATCGACACTGAACTCTGCGTGGCGATCGTGCACCTTGGCGTCGTGTACGCCGGGCCACGTGGCCACTGCAGCCGGCCGTTCGGCGGTGTCGACGACTACCGACGTACGTGTGAGGTGGCGCAGGTCGTCGAAGGTTCCGCTCTCGGCTGCACGACCGGCCCGGATGATCGTGACGCGGTCGCACAACGCTTCCACCTCGGCCAGGATGTGGCTGGACAGCAGAATGCTGCGTCCGTCCGCCCGCAACTCCTGGACGACCTCCTGAAACACCGACTCCATCAGCGGGTCCAGCCCGGACGTGGGCTCGTCCAACAGGTAGAGCTCCACGTCGGAGGCGAACGCCGCCACCAGGGCGACCTTCTGCCGGTTGCCTTTGGAGTAGGCCCGGATCTTCTTGGTCGGGTCGAGCTGGAAGCGCTCGAGCAACTCCTCGCGGCGACGCTCGTTCATGCCGCCCCGCAGGTCGGCCAGCACGTCGATCACCTCGCCGCCGGTCAGGTTCGGCCACAGGTTCACCTCGCCGGGGACGTAGGCAAGACGTCGATGCAGCTTCGCCGCCTCGCGCCAGGGGTCACCACCGAGCATGACGACGTGCCCGCCGTCGGCACGCAGCAACCCGAGCAGAACGCGGATCGTCGTCGTCTTCCCGGCGCCGTTCGGCCCAAGGAACCCGTGCACCTCGCCGATCTCGACCTGGAGATCGAGACTGTCGAGTGCCCGGGTGCTGGGGTCGAAGTCCTTCACGAGTCCGGAGACCGCTATTGCCGCTGTCATCGAGACCACCCCTCCCAAGTCTCACGACATCACCGCCGTGCGGCGACCAGCAGGGCCGAACGACCATCAAGATCCCGCCCTACGGCCCGGTCGTGCGTGACGCGGCGGTCGAGCTCGGTGCGGGCGGCCTGATCCCCGTACCGCCACCGGGGGTCGCTGCATCTTGTTGCGGTCCCGTCCGGGTGCTTTGCTGATTGTGGGGGTGCGGTGAGGACGGGCGAGGTGCCCGCGATCGCCGCAGCGGACGATGACCGATGGATCGAGTACGCCGTACCTCGTGGTGGAGACGGGATCGCACGAAGGGCGGCGGATCAACCTGACCGGCGCTCACCTGACGGTCGGCCGGTCGACGGACTGCGACGTACGGTTCCAGGACCCGTACCTGAGCCGCACGCACGCGGCGCTGTGGCAGCGGGCCGGTGTGGACTACGTCGAGGACCTGGGCTCGGCCGCCGGCACCTTCGTGAACGGGGAGCCGATCACGGCGCCGCGGCGGCTGTGCCCGGGTGACCACGTCACGTTCGCGGACCTGCGGCTGCGCTACCGCACCGACGACGGCGCGCCGCCCGCGGTCCGCTACGACGTCGGCGATCAGCGCGCGCACACGATCAACAACGTCGCACGGGACCAGTACGTCATCCAGCAGCGGGAGAACTTCTTCCGGGAGATCGCCGCCACGAAGACGAAGGCCCGGGGACTGATCTGGACCGGTGTGGTGGTGTTCCTGATCGGACTCGGCATCGCCGCCGTCGGCTGGTACACGTACTTCGGTCAGATCCTGGACTTCTCGTCAGCGTCCGGCATGCCCACCAAGGACGACTTCAGCGGTTTCCTGGTGTTCGCGCTCGGCGGCCTGGTCAACCTCATCGGCCTACTGGTGATCATCGCCGGGATCGTGCTGCACATCGTCGCCACCGCGCGCCGGCGCCGGGTCGACCGGGAACTACCACCACCTCAGCGGACGAGATGAGTCGCGGATGACCTTCAACATCGGCAACCAGAACGCCGCCAACATCAACAACGTCGGCCGCGACCAGCACATCACCGGCGGCCAGACGGGCATCGTGGTGACCCCTGAGCAGGCCCAGCGGGCGTTTGCCCAGCTACGGGCTGGCGTCCAGGGCACACCGCTCGACCCCGCGATCTCCGCCGCGGCGCAGACCGAGCTCCGCGAGGTAGAAGCCGGCCTCCGTCAGCCGGAGCCGGATCGCAAACGCATCGCCGGGCGACTGGAACGCCTGACCCGCATCCTCCTCGACGCGGGCTCCCTGACCTCGGCCGCCTCGGCCCTCGTCACCCCCCTCCGCACCCTCGCCCAATGGCTCGGAGCGGCCGGGGCGCCGATCCTCGGTCTCCTCGCCGCGCTGGTCTGACGCCTATTGAGTTTGGCTTTCAGGGCGGGGACAGGCCCTTGGCCAGGAGTTCGTCGCGGATGGTGTCGGCGGTGCTGTTGGCGGTTGGGCTGGATGTCTCAGCCGACCGAGGGGCCTAGGCCGAGGGATTGCGGGGTGCTGGAGTCAGGCGACGGCTGGTGCAGGCCTTCGTCCAGGGCGCCGTACTCGGTCATGAGGGCGGGGCTGCCGCCCCAGGGGGTCTGCTCCTCGGCGATCAGGGTGTTGGTGGTGAGCAGGAGGCCGGCTACCGAAGCGCCGTTCTGGAGGGCTGATCTGGCCACCCTGAGGGGATCGACGATCCCCATCTCGAGCATGTTCCCGTAGCGGCCTTCAAGTGCGTCGAAGCCGTCGTCGGGGCCGAGCTGCCCGATCCGCTCGAGCACCTCCTCACCGGAGTAGCCCGCGTTCGTCGCGATCAGGTACGCCGGTTCGCGCAGCGCCCGCCGGACGATCTCCACGCCGATCGCGTAGTCGTCCTTCACCTCCAGATCGTCGAGCGCCGACGCCGCGTGCAGGATCGCCACCCCGCCGCCCGCGACGATGCCCTCGGCCATCGCCGCCCGGGTCGCCGACAGCGCGTCCTCGACGCGGTGCTGGAGCTCCTTCAGCTCCGCGGGCGTCGGTGCGCCGACCTGGATCACCGCGACCTTGCCGGACAGCGCGCCGATCCGCTCGGTCAGCACGTCCTCGTCGACCCCGAACGTGGCCCGCTCCAGCTCGGCCCGCAGCTGGGTGAGCCGGAAGGCGACATCCTGCTCGTGGCCGGCGGAGGCGATGATCGCCGTCCGGTCGGCGGTGACCCGTACCTGGTCGGCCCGGCCGAGCTGGTCGAGGGTCATCGTCTCCAGCGTGAAGCCCGAGTGCCGGCTGAGGACCGCGCCACCGGTGATCGCGGCGATGTCCTCCAGCTTGTGCAGCCGGCGGTCGCCGAAGCCCGGCGCCTTGACGCCGACGCACTGGATGTGCCCGTTGACGTGGTTGTGCACCAGCATGCTGAGCGCGGTGCCCTCGAGATTCTCGGCGATGATCACGAGTGGCTTCGGCTCCCGCATCATCTTGTCCAGCAGCGGCATCAGCTCCTGCACCTTGGTGATCTTCTCGCTGCAGAGCAGGATGTACGGGTCGTCGAGCACCGCCTGCAGACTGCCGGGATCGGTCACCATGTACGGCGACAGGTAGCCGTTGTCGAACTCGAAGCCCTCGACGAAGTCCACCCGCATCCCGTGCGCGGTCGACTCCTCGACCGTCACGATGCCGCCGGCGCCGACCGAGTGCAGCGCCTTCGCGATCACCGCGCCGACCAGGTCGTCGTCGTTGGCCGAGATCGCCGCCACCCGGGCGAAGTCGTGCTCGGTGACGACCGGGTGGGCGACCTGGCGCAGCCGCTCGACCAGGCGCGCGACCGCGACGTCGATCCCGCGCTTGACCAGGACCGGGTTGCCGCCGGAGCCGATCGCCCGCATGCCCTCGCGGACGATCGCGTGCGCCAGCACCGTCGCGGTGGTGGTGCCGTCGCCGACGATGTCGTTGGTCTTGATCGCGGCTTCCTTGACCAGCTGGGCGCCCATGTTCTCGAACTGGTCCTTGAGGTGGATCTCCCGGGCGATCGTGACGCCGTCGTTGGTGACCACCGGCGAGCCGGTGATCTTCTCCAGGATGACGTTGCGCCCCTTCGGGCCGAGTGTCGACTTCACCGCTTCCGCCAGTTGGTCCACCCCGGCCAGCATCAGCTCGCGCGCCTGCTCACCGAATCGCAGTTCCTTGGCCATCGGTCCCTCCTCCTTGACTGCCCGGTCCGGGCGAACGGTGTCGGTTCGGTGTCGCTCCAGCGCGCTAGGGAACGAGGATCGCGCGGCCCCGCACCCGGCCGGCGTCGAGGTCCGCGACGGCCTCGACGGCCGCGTCCAGCGGGTAGGTCCTGGTGTGCAGCGTGACCTTGCCGGCCTGCGCCAGCGCCATCAGCTCGGCCAGGTCGTTGTAGGTGCCGACGATGTTGCCGATGATGTTGCGTTCGGTGGAGATGATGTCCAGGGTCGGGATCTGCAGCTGCCCGCCGTACCCGATGACGAAGTACGAACCGCCGGGCGCGGTCATCGCGAAGCCGTCCGCCTCGGCGCCCTGCTCGGCGACGAAGTCGAGTACGACGTTGGCGCCCGCGCCACCGGTGAGCTCCTGCACCGCCGCCACATGCTTGCCGTCAGCAACGACTGTGTGGTCGGCGCCGAGCTGCTCGGCGAGCTTGAGCGCGTCCGGGTTCCGGTCGACCACGACGATCGTGGTCGCGGTCAGCGCGGCCAGGCACTGGATGCCGATGTGGCCGAGCCCGCCGGCGCCGATCAGCACGCAGGTCGTGCCGGGATACAGCTGGGGGATCGCCTTGCGGACCGCGTGGTAGGCGGTGATCCCGGCGTCGGCCAGCGCCGCGACGTCCTTCGGCTGCGTCGACGGGTCGAGCTTGACGCACGCCCGCGCGGAGGTGAGGAGGTACTCGGCCATGCCGCCGTCGCTGTCCAGGCCGGGGAAGGTGCTGAACGCGCAGTGCATGTCGTTGCCGGCCCGGCAGGCCTGGCACAGCCCGCAGGTCGGAGTCGGATGCAGGATCACGGTGTCGCCGACCTGCACGTTGGTGACGGCCGGGCCGATCTCGTGCACCCAGCCGGCGTTCTCGTGCCCGATCGTGTAGGGCAGCGTCGGGTGCATGGCCTCGGCCCACTGACCTTCGATGATGTGCAGGTCGGTGCGGCACACGCCGGCGCCGCCGATCTTGACGACCACGTCCAGTGGGCCCTTGACGCTCGGCTCCGGGACGTCCTCGACCGTTGGTTGCTGGTGGTACCCGTGCAGTCGGACGGCCTTCATTCCTCCTCCTCACCCACACCCGTGGTTGCGTACCGGTGTCGCAGCATGCCGCGGCAGATGCCGGTGTTGGCCTCGATACCGACCCTGGTGATCCGTGCCTTGCCCAGGTGCAGCGACACCGCGGCACCGGTGATCGGGTCACCGGTGCCAGGGTCGACCAGCAGGGGAGCGGCCGGATCGGTCCGCAGGCCGAGCTCGGCCCGCCGCCGGCACAGCCTGTCCAGCTGTGCCGACGGGGGCAGGTCGCCGAGCGTCATCGTCGTCAGCGCCGCGGGGTCGAGTCCGGCGGCCAGTAACGGCCGGCACACCTGGTCGGTGCCGGCCAGCACCGCCTTCGCGACGAAGGTCCGGCGCAGCTCGTCCAGCTCGCCGACCGCCTCGCCTTCGAACGAGGCGACGAAGCCGGCCCGCGCGGCCACTCCGGCGTTGATCGCCGCGGCGGCGAAGTGGTCCTCGAGCGCGACGTCGGCGCTGCGGACCTCGGGCAGCGCCGAGACGACGTCGTACGCGTCGGCGACCATCAGGAACGCGAAGTTGGGCGCGCAGAAGTACGTCGGCAGCCGGAGTCTGACGACGACGTCTCCGGCTGCCGACACGACGCACGACGAGACGAACCCCAGCGTCGTGATGGGCTCGTCGAGCTCCGGGTCCCGCACCGCGTCGAGCGCGGTGAGGACCCGGGACCGCTCCGCGACCGCGGCCGTCATTACTGGGTGACCAGCTTCGCGTCGTCCTGTGCGGCGGGCTCCGCGTGCTCGAGCTGGAGCTCGTCCGGCACCTTGATGTCGTAGAGCTTCGCCGCGTTCAGCCCGAGGATCTTCTTCTTGCCCTCGACGCCGAGCCGCGGGTAGTCGGAGAACTCGTCACCGGGCGGGAAGTCCCAGTCGACGAAGCCCTCGATCTGCCACTTCGGCTCCCAGATGCCGTAGTCGCTGCCGAAGGTCATCTTGTCCTCGCCGACCCAGAACAGCAGCTCGCCCATCACCTTGGCGAAGAACCGCGGCCGCGCGTGCATCAGGCCGCCGATCACGACCGCCAGGCCGGCGTACACGTTCGGCTCCTGGGTCGCCATGAAGCAGAAGTCCTCGATCCGCGGCAGGCCGACGTGCTCGACGATGAAGTTGAGCTCGGGGAAGTCCGTGGCCGCGTGGTCGATGTCCGACACGTCGAACGCGTCCTTGTCCAGCGGCCAGATCGTGGGGCCCTTGTGGACGTGGATGTTCTTGATGCCGAGCTCCTGCGCCTTCTCCAGGTAGCGGTACGCCGCGGGGTCGGTGAGCTTGTAGCCGCGCGAGCCGGCGTTCCACTCGGCGGTGTACAGCTTCACGCCGCGGGATCCGTAGCGGTCGACGTTGCGCTTCAGCTCCTCCAGCCCGGCGTCCCCGTCGCGCGGGTCGAACCGGGTGTTGTGGACGAACATGCCCGGGTGCTTCTCACCCAGCGCGGCGTTGCGTTCGGTGGTGTTGAACCCGTCGGTGTACCACTCCTTGAGGTACGTCGGCTGGAAGATCGCGACGTCCACGTAGCCGTCCTCGAAGACGTCCTTCATCAGGTCGTCCTCGGAGTACTTCATGAACTTCTCGATCGGCCAGTGGGTCTCGGCCGGTGCCAGGCCCATGTACGCGTGGAAGCACTCGATCCAGCCCTTCGCGTACTGTTCCTGACCCGGCACCCAGTTCTGCGGTGACGCGTCCCAGAAGTGCATGTGGCTGTCGACCACGAAGTACTTCTCGCCGTTCTTCTCGTACACGACGCCCCCTTACTTGGTTGCGGACAGGTCGAACCCCAGGTACTCGGCCGCATCCTCGGGATTGGCGACCAGGATCGTCCGGTCGTCGGTGTGGATCATGCGCCCGTAGTGCGTGGACATGTTCTCCTCGAACTCGGCCTGGTCGAAGTACCCGGGCTCCTCGCCCAGGGCCTCGGAGATCTCGTCGTAGACGACCTCCATCTTGCCGACCGCGTCGACCCTGATCATCGACGGCAGCGGCGTCAGGGTGACGTTGTCCCGCTGGCCCATCACCTCGGCGACGACCTCCCCGACCTGGTTGTTCATCAGGGTGAATCCGCACCGGTTGGACGCGGTGCTGTCGGACTTGAAGGGACTCTCTGCGGTCGTGAAGGTGGTGCTCACTGTGTCAGCTCCTTCGGCTCCTCGAGGCCTAGTCCGACGACGATGCCGCTGAAGCGGCTCTTCGCCCGGTCCAGCCCGTCTTCGAATCGTGGCGGTTTGCTGTCCGGCTGCGACCAGAGCGGCTGCATCGTCCGGGCCGCCGCGATCGCACGCGTCGTCCAGTCGGACAGCCAGCCCTGCAGGATCGCCTTGTTGTGGTCGGCGAACTCCTTGTCGGCGGTCAGCAGCTCGAACATCGCCTTGGTGTAGCGCAGGTCGCGCTCGGCGTAGTCGTACTCCGCCGCTCCGATCACCGTCGGCGTCACGAAGTCGCCGTTGCCGGGGGAGGCCTGCTGGACCAGATGGCTGCGGAACAGTTCGCCGACGAGCGGTTCGAACACCACGTTGGCGGCGAAGATCGCCTCGCACCAGTCGTCGATCGCGGTCAGCCGCTCGGCCAGGTCACGCACGCCCTGCCAGGCCGGGTCGGAGTTCCAGGTCTCGAGGTGCGCACTGCCGTCGAAGCCGTCGAGCTCCTCGCTCAGGGTCAGGTTGTAGAGCGCCAGGTCCTGGGCCGCCCGGATCCGGTGCATGCTGTTCACCGAGATCGCGTTGTTGTGCATGTTGGTCGGCGCCCGCCGGTTCGCGTTCGCGAACAGGTAGAGACCCAGGCCGTGGTCCACGTGCATCCAGGCGCCGACGTGCTGCTCGATGAACCGGACCCAGTTGCGGTTCCACTGCTCGAAGGCCTTCGACTGCTTGGCCGCCTCGATGTTCTGGGTGACCTGCCGGACGACGTTGGAGTTGTACCGGTACAGCGTCATCTCCCATTCTTCGTTCGGGTCCCGGAACTCGTGCCAGCCGGTGGCCGGCCAGTCGTAGCCCGTGCCGCCCGTGCCGGGACCGCGTTCCGGCTCCGGCCGGTCCGATCCCCAGGCCTTGAGCACGGTCCAGTCCAGCGGGTAACCACCGCGGCCGTCGGAGAACCCGTACAGCCAGCCCTGGCTGAGGTAGTGCCGTGGATCCGGCTGCACCTCGACGGTGACATCCTCGTAGTGGCTCTGCTTGCGCTTCTGCGGCGTGTAGTAGTTGAACCGGCGCAACGTCGAGTCCGGGAACACCTTGGCGCCGGCCTCGGCGTCGGTGAACGCCGGCTGCGGCACGCTCCGTGCCTGTGGGGAGTCCTGTGTGGTCGTCATCTGGTCTCTGCCTCCAGCACCTTCGGGTCACCGGCGTCACCGGTGGTGGTGAACTTGTCGTAGAAGATGCGCTTCTGCGCGACGCCCAGCCGCTCCAGCAGGGGGAGCGCGGCCTCGACCATCGGCGGCGGGCCGCACACGTAGGCGTCGGCGCCGGCCAGGTCGGCTTCGTGCCGGGCGACGACGTCGGTGATCAGACCGACCTCGCCGTCCCACTCGTCGTCGGCCGGCTCGGACAGCGCCGGAACGTAGCGGAAGTTCGGCAACGTGGTGGACAGCGCCCTGAGCTCCTCGTCGAAGCACAGGTCACGTCGGGTGCGCGCACCGTAGTAGTAGATCGTCGGCCGGTCGATCGCCCGCTCGGCCATCGAGCGCAGCAGCGCCAGCACCGGCGCCATCCCGGCGCCGCCGCCCAGGAAGACCAGCCGCGCGCCGGGGTTGTCCCGGAGCGTGAAGACCCCGAACGGACCCGTCAGGTCGAGCCGGTCACCGACGGCCAGTCGCTCGTCCAGGTACGACGAGAACAGGCCGCCCGGATAGATCTTGATCACGAACTCGAGCAGTCCACCGTCCCGGCTGGACGTGTTCGCCATCGAGAACGACCGGGTGGCCGCGGACCCCGGTACGGCGATGTCGACGTACTGGCCGGGGAAGTACTTCAGCTCGCCCGGCTCCAGCAGCCGCAGCACCAGGTGCCGCATGTCGTGCGTGACCGGGTTGTTGGCGACCACCTCGGCGACACCCGTCTGGATCGGCAGCCCCGAGCGGATCATGTCCTCGTCGTAGTTGAGCAGCTCGATGGTCAGGTCCTCGTACGGATGCGCCCGGCAGAGCAGTGTGTAGCCCTCGTCCAGCTCGTACTCGGGCAGCGCGAACGTCGAGTACCGGTCCAGCTCGATGTCGTCGCCGTCGAGCACGAACGACTTGCAGGACGAGCACTGGCCCTCCTTGCAGCCGTGCATGAGCATCACGCCCTGCTCGGCCGCGGCGCGCAGGATCGTCTGCTCCTCGTCGACCTCGATCTCGATGCCGACGGGTTCGAACCGTACGACGTGCTTGTCGCCCATGGGCTCCTCACAACTGCGTGCACAGGGCAGGGGACCGGGAGGGCAGGCTCGCCCTGCCCTCCCGCGTGGCGGTGCCGGTCAGGCGTCGACCGGAGCTCTTCCGGCCGGTCCGCCGCGGACGTAGCGGGCCGCGAACGCCGTCCGCTCGTCGTCGGTCATCTCGTTCAGCAGCACGTTCGGGCTCTGCAGGGGCGGGCAGCGCCGCAGGTGGTCGAGGGTCCACATCTTGTCCGGGTTCAGGTCGAGATGTGGTTGCGCGACCATCGTCTTGCCGTCGTCGCGGACGAAGCCCATGTCCTTGACCACGTCGGCCCAGTTCCAGCCGTGGTACAGCGTCTCCCACTCACGGTGGCCGATCAGCTGACCCATGTTCGGCGTCTGCCGGCCCTGGTACGTCGGCCGGAACGCCGTCTCGTCGGTCCACCGGCACATCTCGTGGCAGTACGTCCGCCACTGGCCGTCGACCTTCGCCATCACCATGTCCTCGCGGACCAGGCACGGCACCATGCAGGTCCAGCAGCGGTGCGGGTACTCGTAGTCCACGTCCTCGAACACGATCGGGTGGTGCCCGTTCGGCGTCGAGAGCCGGTTGTAGTTCTCCCACCACTTGCCGTACTTGTCGTACCAGCCGGGGTACTTGTACTCGAACCACTCGAAGTCCTTGTCGGTCATCGGGTCGATCCGCCAGTAGTTCGCCAGCCAGCCGGTGGCGAAGAACTGCGCCACCTCGTGCACGTACCCCTTGTTCCAGATCTGGTTCCAGGCCTCCTCGATCAGGTCGTGCGGGATCTCCAGCCCGTACTTCTCCAGCGGCACCAGGTAGCTGCGGTAGTAGTCGTCGTAGATCCAGCGGCGCCACATCTCGGCGTAGCTCTCCCGGTCCTTGCGCCGGTCCTTGGTGCCGTACTCGATGAACGTGCCGATCGCCGCGTCGACGACCCGGTGGTTGTTCCACCACGCGTACCGCAGGTCGCGGGCCAGCAGTTGGTGGTTGCCCTCGTCGGCGAGCGCCATCAGCAAGGTGGCGTACCCGTTGCTGATGTGCCGCGACTCGTCGGACTGCACCGAGTGGAACACGGTCGGCAGCAGGTAGTCGCCGTTCGCGGCCGCCTCGGCGGGCATCGCGACGAACAGCGTGTTGGTGAAGGCGGTCTCGGCCACGATGGTCAGGTAGATGCTCGCCGCCGTGATCGCGTCACCGGTGATGAAGCCTTCCGCGAACTGCCGGCCGATGGTCCCGCAGTAGTCGTTCTGGAAGTTGCGCAGGCTGGAGTTGAAGCCCGCCGGGTCGATGTAGTTGTTCATGTACAGGCGCTTGAGGTTCTGCTGGATCGTCGAGTGCCGGACCTCGTCGATCATCTGGATCGCCTGGCCGTTGTGCAACTCCGGGTTCGGCACGGTCCGGAACAGCAGCGGCATCGCCCGGGCCGCCGAGATCTCCGGCAGCGGGATGATGCTCAGGAACAGCTTCTGCCATTCCAGCCAGCGTTCCTGCACCTGGCGGAACATGTTGCCCCGGATCGCTCCGTCCGAGGCGCCGTACACGCGGTGGTCCTTCTCCTCCTGCATCGGGAAGTAGGACCGCAGGACCTGCTTGAGCGGGTCCTTCTTCTGAGCCTTCCGGAACGTGTAGTCGGTTCCGTACTGGGAGACGGGCTCGTGGTACGCGGGCTCCCAGGACAGCTCCTGGATCTTCTGGTGGGCCTTGGCCACACTCTGGCGACTCATGGCTCTCCCTCCCGTGGCTGTAGCCGCCGGCTCGGCCCCACGCCGCGTCCGGCACGTCGATGCCGGACGCGGCCGGGAGGCCGCGGGCGTGGGCCCTCGGAGGCGACCCACGTCTTGCTCGTTCTTGCAGTACATCGCCGCCGCGCCCGCCGGGAGGTCTCAAATTGAGACCTTCGCCGTCAGGGGTCGCCGAACGCGGCCTTCCGGAGCTCCGCGAGCTCGGCTTTCGTGTCCTGCAGGGGCCGGGAGTCGGCTTGGCCGGACGGCCGGATGCCGAGCGCGACGAGCAGCGCGGCGGCCGCCTCACCGGGGTCGCCGGTCGTCCCCAGCACCGGGTGCAGCCCGGCGTCGACGAGCTGGTGGAAAACCGCGTTCACGACCGTCCACGGGTTGTACGTCTCGACGGCCGGGATGTCGTCGTCCATCCGGCACCACCTCCGCACTTCGCATCAGACGCCCCCGCGGCCGCCCTGACTGTCTCAATATGAGACAGCCGGATTCCCGCGAGCCACTAGGCTCTAGATGGCGATGGCATCTGCCCGGGAGGCCTCGTGGACGAAGTGGCACCTGAGTCAAGCGACAGCCGGCTTGCCCAGGCCCGGCTGAGGTTCCTGACGTACGACCCGTTTCCGCTCGGCGACGTACGCCGTCCCGTGCTGGCCTCGTGGGTGCGTTCCCAGCGATGGAACCTCCCGGCCGACCGGATCGACCTCCCGTACGTCGCGGACCCCGACCTCGAACTGCCCTTGGCGCGCAGCGCGACCCCGGTGCTGAGCCGGCTCTACGAGCATCTGGCCGGACAGCCGATCAGCGTCATCCTCACCGAGCGCAACGGGCTGGTGCTGCGCCGGCTCACCGCTGACGCCCAGCTGAACAAGCATCTGGACCGGGTCCACCTCGCGCCGGGCTTCAGCTACTCCGAGCAGTTCGCCGGCACCAACGGCATCGGTACGGCGCTCGAGCGCGGTGGACCGATGCACGTGTTCGGCCACGAGCACTACGCGGAGGACCTGGAGGACCTCGCCTGTGCCGGAGTGCCCATCAAGCACCCGATCAGCGGCAAGGTCGTCGGCGCCATCGACCTCACCTGCTGGCGCAAGGACGCCGGGTCGCTGCTGATCACGCTGGCCAAGACCACCGCGGACCAGATTCGAGCGGCGCTGCTGAGCGACAGCTCGGCTCGGGAGCAGGAGCTGCTCCACGAGTACCTGCTGGCCGGACGCCGGACCGGTGACATGGTGCTCGCCGTCAATGATGACCTGCTGCTGATGAACGCCAACGCACAGCAGAACCTCGACGGCAATGATCAAGGTGCTGTCCTCGCCCACGCCGCCGACCTGCTGGCCCAGGGCGTGACCCATGCCGTGGCGGTCGAGCTCCCGAGCGGGCGGCAAGTGCGCGTCACCTGCCGCCGGGTTCCGGAAGGTGGACGGGAGACAGGCGCTGTCATCCAGCTCACCGAGCAGACTCCTGGCCGCGGTCCGACGAGTGTCCGGGCGCACCGGCCGCCACCACGCCCGGAGCTGCCGGGCATCGCGGGCCGGAGCGCGCCCTGGCTGGCGACCAGCCGGGCCGTGGACAACGCCTACCGCGCCGGGCACTGGATCGTGCTCACCGGCGAGGCGGGAGCAGGGAAGGTGGCGCTGGCCCGGGCTGCCCACCAGCAGAACAACCCGGGCGGACTGTTCCACCTGGCCGATGCCGCCGGCGCGTCGGGTCACTTCGCGGACGACCTCGAGGCCGAGCTGACCGACGACAACGTCCACGCGTTGGTGATTCGGCACGCCGAACGGCTCGGCCCGGCCCAACTCGACGAACTGGCAGGCGCGTTGCAGAGTGGAGTCGAGCAGCGCCGGTCGGACCCGCCATGGGTCGCGGTGACATTGACGACCGGAGGCTCGAACGAGCCGGATCTGGGCGAGTTGCTGACCTTGTTCCCGATCACCGTGGACGTGCCACCGCTGCGGCACCATATCGGCGATGTTCGTCAGCTGGTCCCGTTCTTCTTGAGCCAACTGAGCCATGGCGACCTGAGTTGTTCGCCGGACGCGCTGCACCAGTTGCTGCGATCGGCGTGGCCGGGCAACACCGCGGAGCTGCAGCAGGTCCTGAAACAGGTCGTCCAGCACCGGCGCCGTACCGGGGTCATCGTGCCGGCCGACCTGCCCGCCGACCTGCAGACGACCAGCCGCCGCAGCCTCAGTCAGCTGGAGGCCCTGGAGCGCGACGCGATCATCCGCAGCCTCCTCGACAACAACGGCAACAGACGGGAGGCCGCCCGCTCACTGGGAATGTCGCGAGCCACCATCTACCGCAAGATCCACGACTACGGGATCCGCTGACCCGTTGTGGCTTGCGCCTCGAGGAGGCGGAATCCGCAGGACCTGGCGATGGACGCGGCCTGCTGCGCCGAGGTGGGGTCGTTCCGCGCGGCAGCCAGGGCGATGAGTGCCTCGGCCTCGAGGTACGGGTACGTGCCGCGGGCGATCGTGAGGCAGTCTTCGATCCACTCGATGGCGGTCGGTACGTCGCCGAGCGTGAGGTAGGCCTGAGCCACGGTCGATGCGGTCTGGGCCTGGGCCTTGCGGTCGCGGACGACGATCGCGAGCTGGTGCGCTCGCAGTGCCGCCTGCAGGGCTGCGGTGCCGTCTCCGCGCTGGGAGTGGAGCCTCGCCCACTCGTCCAGGGTGGATAGTTCGCCCCTGAGGTACGAGCGGTGCCGGTAAGCATCCAGTACGGCGCTGAGCAGGCCGGCCGCCTGCTCGGCCGCCCCCAACTGCCGCAGGGCGCTCGCCAGGTTGCCACGGATGGTGAGCGCCGACATCTCGCGGCCGGTCTCGCTGATCCGGAGCGCGGCGCTGAACAGGTCAGCCGCCTCCTGCAGTTCCCCCTGGTAGAGGCGCGTCATCCCGAGACCGTTGAGAGCGATGGCGCGGACGTGGCCGTTTTGCTCGTCATCGGTGAGCGCCAGGGCGCGGCGCATCCACTGTTCGGCCCCGACGAGGTTGCCCCGTTCTTGCTGAAGCCACGCGACCTGGTGTGCCAGATAGGCGGCGCCGATGGTCCAGCCTGCCGCCACCGCGAGTGGGTGACCGGCGAGGCAGTCGGACAGGGCGACTTCCTCGCGTCCGATCGCCCCGAGCGCCTGGCCCCGGTTCATCAGCATGGCGGCCTGCGCGTGCAGGTCACCAGCCGCGGTGGCGGCGGCCAGCCCGGCTTGTGCGGCCGGTAGCCAGCCGTCGGCATCCCTGCGAATCAGGAAGTAGCCCCGGAGCTGGTCGGCGATCCGCCAGGACTGTCCCCGGTGCGCCGGATCGGTCACGACTGCCAGCAGCGCGGGAAGCTCGTCGTCGAGCCATTCGAGTGCTGCGGTCTCCGAGCTGAAGAAGCTGGTCGGTTCGGGATGGCTGGTGAGCCGCACGAGGTGCGGATTGGCCCAGTCGATCGCGGCGGTCACCGCTTCGGCGTACCAGGTGTGCAGTCGAGACCGTGCGGCCTCCGCGTCGGGGTCGTCGGCGAGCAGCCGGCGGGAGTAGAGGCCGAGCAAGTCGTGGAACCGGTAGCGGTTCCTCGTCTGCTGCAGCAGCATGTTGGCGTCGAGGAGATCTTCCAGGACGCATTCCGCCGCGGCCGCCGGCATCGCGAGGAGGATGCCGGTGCTGTCGGCGCTGAAGTCGTCGCCAGGGTGCAGGCTGCACAGCCGAAAGGCGCGCTGGGCGTCGGAGCTCAGGTCGGCGTAGCTGAGCTGGAAGCTGTTGAGCACGCTGGACTCGCCGAGGCTGAGCTCGGTGAGCCGCCGGTTGCCGTCGTCCAGGCGGCGAGCCAGGTCGGCGACAGTCCACCCGCGCCGGGCGGCGAGCCGGGACCCGGCGATGCGTAGTGCGAGCGGGAGCCGGCCGCACGCTTCCGCGAGCGCGGTCACGCCTTCGGGATCGGCATCGAGCCGATGGGTTGTTGCGATGGAGGTGATCAGCCGGCTCGCGTCGCCCTGCGGGAGGGGCTCGAGGTTCACGACGCCTGCGGCGACGAGGTCCGGCAGTCTCCGGCGGCTGGTCACGATCACGTCGCTGCGGCCGGCACCCGGCAGCAGCGGCCGGACCTGGGCCGCGTCCTGCGCGTTGTCGAGCAGCACCAGCATCCGGCGGTCGGCGAGCTCGCTGCGGAACAGTGCGGCGGCTTCGGCTTCGTCGGTTCCGACCCGTCGGCCGGGGACACCGAGCGCGCGGAGGAAGCGGCCGAGCACCTGGATCGGGGCAGGTGTCGTCGTCGGGTCGCTGCCGCGGAGGTCGGCGTACAGCTGCCCGTCGGGATACTCCGTACGGAGGCTGTGGGCGGCGGTCAGGGCCAAGGCGGTTTTGCCGACCCCCGCGATCCCGTTGATCAGGACCACCCGGGAGGACAGGGCAGCAGAGCCGAGCGCCGTACGGATCGTCGCGAGCTCGGGCGCGCGGCCGACGAAGTCCGGGGGAGCGGACGGAGCTTGCTGGACGACCGATCGCGGCGTGGGTTGAGCTGGAGTTCCGTCCTGCTGCCGGAGTACGTCGAGGTGGACGGCGCGGAGCCGCTCGCCCGGGTCGATGCCGAGCTGTTCGGCGAGTGCGGATCGGATCCGGTCGTAGGCCGCGAGTGCCTCGGCCTGCCGGTCCGCCGCGGCCAGGGTCAGAAGCAGCTCGACATGCAGCGGCTCATCAAGCTGGTGGTGTGCGGCAAGGTTTCGCAGTGGCTGCAGCGCCCGTTCGGGATCGCCGAGATCACGCGCCAGGGTGGCGAGAGCCCGGGCGGCGGCCGTGCATTCGTTGGCGACCGCGGTGTAGAGCGGGCTGGTCGCCATGGAGTCCACATCAGTCTCGCCACGCCACAGCGCCACGGCGTCCGTAAGCAGCGTGAGTGCCTTGTCTGGCTCAGCGACCGCGGCCCGGGCGGTGCGATCGCGGAAGGTCAACAGGTCGAGCCCGCCGTCGCCGAGTGCGAGCCGGTAGCCGGTAGTGCCGCCGACGACCACCGGGTGGGTCGGCTCGTCGCCCTGCAGCAGTCCTCGCAACCTCGCGATCCGGGTGTGCAGAAGATTCGCGGCGTTTTCTGGTACGGCGCGCGGCCAGAGCAGATCGATGAGTTCGTCCTGACTGACCGTCGTACCTGCCGCGAGAGCGAGCCGTGCCAGCAAGGTGCGTTGTGGACCCGAGTTGACGATGACCGGGACATCCCCGATCCGGACCTCGAGAGGCCCGAGGACAGCGATGCGCACCGGCCCTGCTACGTCTGAGGCCGCAACGGCGACGGATCGGCTCGCCTTGGCCGCGGCGTGGAGTCTCACGGCATCACGCCGATTGAGCGCGAGGGCGGTAGCGATCGCCTCGATCGACTCTTGCTTCGGCCTCCGGGTCCGGCCCTGTTCCAGGTCGCGGATCGCCCCCGCACTGAGGCGGGCCTGCTCAGCGAGCTGCCGTTGTGTCATCCCGCCGTCCTGGCGGAGCGCCCGCAGCAACTCACCGAAGCGCTCGGCGGGCTTCCGGGCATGCCAGGCACCACGTGGGTCCTGCGGCCTCCCGGACACGGACAGCATCCTAGTTGTTGTCGTCGGCATCGGTCTGCCCGTACTCGGCCCGTACTCCTGCTCGCGGCGGATTTCAGGCTGCGGCAGCCTGCCGGGTGCGGGGTGGTCGGCCGCTGGATCTGTACGGTCGCCGTCGTGAATCGCCATGTGGATCCGGTGAGCGTGCTGGGGGAGCAGGTCGCCAAGCGAGTCGAGCCGTTCGGAAACGGGGACCGGTACGTGCGCGCGGGAGAGTGGGCGCGGGCTCTTGCCTGGCTGGTGGACTTCCTGATGGTTGTCCTGGGCATGGGAATCGGCGTCGTCGCCCTCGCGGTGGTGGATCTCCAGGCCGACCTCGGCAACGGAGCGTTGACGCTCTCCATGCTCGGGCTCGTGGTGGGGGTACCGCTGGTGTACGGATTGTTCTTCGGCAACGGCCGGGCTCTGGGAGGTGTCCTGGCCGGCACCCAGGTCGTCCGGCTGGCGGACGGTGGCCGGCTGGGCTTCCGGGCGCCGTGGGCGATGGTGGTCCGGATCTTGCTGCTCCCGCTCCTGCTCGTCGGCGTGCTGATCGGCTCGCTCGGCGGCGGCGGAGGATCACCGCCCGGGTCCTTCGTCAGGGGCAGCCTGGACGTCGACGCCACTCGCCGGCTCCAGGCATCGCTCCGTGCACTTCCCAACTCGAACTAGCTGGAGGATCTCTTCTGATGCGCAAATCCATGGTGGCCGGCGCAGCGGCGCTGGCCGTCGCTGCGGCCGGGATCGTCGTCGCGGCTCGGCCCACGACCGCGGCGGTCGGCGACGTGCCGGCGGACTGCAGTGTGTCCACAGCGGCGTACCGCTCCGACGGGCAACGTCTCACCTACGTGTACTCGGGCGGGACGACCAGCACCCGGCAGTACGCCAACGACACTCTCGGCTGGGTGCCGACGGCGTACCAGCAGCTCGGCGCCTCCGGTGACGACACTGTCTTCCGCACCACCGAGTACGCCGCCCGCGCGGGCTCGGACCGTCTGTTCAAGGTGACCCGCGAGGGGCACTTGATCGACGGATCCTGGCGAATCATGGAGATGACCGCCAGCCACATCGGGGTCGGGTACGCCGGGGCTCGCATTCTCGTCTCGGCGTCGCCGTACCTCTATCACGTGGCCGGCACCTCGCTGTACCGGTCCACGGAGAGCTACGTGGACGGTGTGCTGACGCTGTCGACGCCGGTGAAGCTGGCCGGCAAAGGCTGGGACGCGGTCAACACGCTGGTCTACGAGCGCAGCGGTGGAACCGGTGCGGCGGCCGTCGACGTGCTGATCGGAACGAAGGCCAACGGCGAGCTGAAGGAGTGGCGGATCAATCGGGCCACCCCGACGACGATCAGCTCGAAGGTGCTGCGGTCGAGCGGCTGGGGATCCTTCACCAGCCTCAGCACCGGTTACTGCACCGCACATCCCAACGGCAGGCCGCTGCTCGGAATCACCGCCACCGGCCGGGCCTCCGTGCACTTCGACGCCAAGAAGACGGACGGTGTCGGCACCGACATCAAGGGTGGCTCCCTCGGCTCCCTCGGCTGGACCGCGAAGGCCTACGGCCAGTAGCTCGACTGGGGTCTGGTCACCGAGGTGCTGGAGCCGGAGGAGTTGCTCCCTCGCGCCCTGGACCTGGCGGCCGCGTACAACCTGCCGCTCGACCAGGCGCTCGGCTACGAGCGAGACCTCCAGACAGTCTGCTTCGCCACCCAGGACGCCGCCGAGGGCCGGAGCGCACCCCGCAGTTCATCAGAGCCTGACCTGGTGTGGAACGACGTCAGGAGCCGTCGCTCCACACCAGGTTGCGGCGGATCCAGTTCTCGATGCCGGCGACGTGCGAGAGCGAGAGGGCGGCAGCGACGCTGGGCTGCCGGTCGCCGATCGCGAGAGCGATCGCGCGGTGCTCGCGCAGCGTCTGCTCGAAGGAGTCCTCCTGGGTGACGCCGCGCCAGATCCGGGCCTGCTGGGTCCGGCCGGCGACGCTGTCGACGAACGAGCACAGCACCGGGTTGCCCGCGGCCGCGGCGATGCGGTGGTGGAACTCCAGATCGTTCGCCACCACGTCGCCGACCGGGCTGTCCGCGTCGACAGCCTCGGTCAGCGCGAGCAGTTGGGCCACGTCGTCGTCGCTCATCAGGAGCGCCGCCTTCTCCGCCGCCATCGGCTCGAGGGCACGGCGCAGTTCGAACAGGTCGAGGATGCTCGAGTCCTGGTGGAAGTCGATGATGAACCCGATCGTCTCCAGCAGCAGGTCGGGCGACAGGCTGGTCACGTAGGTCCCGTCGCCGCGGCGGACGTCGAGGATGCGCAACATCGACAGCACGCTCACCGCCTCCCGCAGCGGGCTGCGCGAGATGCCGAGCTGCTCGGCGAGGTCAGCCTCGCGCGGCAGCCGGTCGCCGGGCTTGAGCCTGCCGTCGAGGATCATCGCCTTGATCTTCTCGATCGCGACGTCGGTCAGGGCCATACGACTCCTCTGCCAGGTTCTCAGCTGCGCGGGCGCAGCCGCAGCGTAGCCATCCCGCCGTCGACGGCGAGCGCCGTACCCGCGGTCGAACCGGACGATGGCCCGGCCAGGTAGACGACAGCGAGCGCCACTTCCTCGGCGGTGACGAGCCGGCCGTGCGGTTGCCGGGCGTCGAGGGCGGCCCGCTCGGCCTGCGGGTCCGCAGCAGCGTCGAGCAGGCGCTGGACCCACGGGGTGTCGGCGGTGCCAGGGTTGACGCAGTTCACCCGGATGCCTTCGCGGAGATGGTCGGCAGCCATCGCCATGGTCAGGGACTGCACCGCGCCCTTCGTGGTCGAGTACAGCGCCCGCTGCGGGATGCCGGTGGTCGCGGCGACCGATGCGACGTTCACGATCGCGGCGGCCGGTGACTGCCGCAGGTAGGGGAGAGCGGCCCGGCTGACCCGGACCGCGCCCATCACGTTGACGTCGAAGACCTGGTGCCACTGAGCGTCCGGGTTGTCTTCGACCGTGCCCTGGGCACCGATGCCCGCGTTGTTGACGACCACGTCGATCCGGCCGTAGGCGTCGACGGCCTGCTGAACCGCCGTACGCATGCTCTCGTCGTCGGTCACGTCGGCCTTGAGTCCGAGCACGTCCGCGGGAACGTTCGAGGGATCGAGATCGATCGCGGCAACCTGCGCACCGCGGGCGGTGAGCTCTTGGACGACCGCCGCGCCGATACCCGACCCACCGCCGGTGACGATCGCCACCAGGCCGTCGAACTCCGGTACGGCGTTCATCGGCCGGCCTCGTAAGCGACGTACTCCTGACGCTGGCGACCCAGTCCGTCGATCTCCACCTCGACCACGTCACCGGGCCGCAGGTACGGGAACCGGCCGGACAGCGCGACTCCCTCCGGCGTCCCGGTCATGATCAGGTCGCCGGGGTCGAGCACCATGTACTGGCTCAGGTGGTGGATGACCGCGGCGACGTCGAAGATCTGGTCGGCCGTGTTCGAGTCCTGGCGCGGCTCACCGTTGACGAAGCTGCGCAGGCCGAGCTTCTGGTGTTCCACCTCGTCAGGCGTGACGAGCCACGGGCCGACGGGGCTGAAGCCCGCGGCGATCTTGCCCTTGCTCCACTGGCCGCCGGAGACCTCGAGCTGGAACGCTCGCTCGGACAGGTCGTTGGCGACCACGAACCCGGCCACGTGGTCCAGGCTGTCGGCGGGGGAGTCGAGGTACGACGCCCGCCTGCCGATGACCACGCCGAGCTCGACCTCCCAGTCGGTCTTCGTGCTGCCGCGCGGGATCGTCACCGCGTCGTTCGGTCCGGCGAGCGTGTTCGGCGCCTTGAAGAAGATGACCGGGGTCGACGGCGGCTCGGCGCCGGACTCGGCGGCGTGCGCGGCGTAGTTCATTCCGATGCAGACGATCGCGCCCGGCTGCGAGAGCGGAGCGCCGATCCGCAGGCTGTCGGCGTCCTCGACGAGCGGCAGCTCACCAGCCGCGAGCGCCGCTGCCACGCGGGCCGGACCGTCCGACTCCCAGAACCCGGCGTCGAGGTCGTTGGTCAGCGCGGCGAGACTCCGTACGCCGTCGTCGGCCACGACGACGGGCACTTCCGTGCCAACGGGTCCCAGGCGGGCGAACTTCATCGACTACCTCCAGAGATAGTATCTTTCGACGCTTTGATGGCCATTTCGGGCGGCTCAGGCCAGATTGACAGGCCAAACATGTGATGTCTAGCCTCGTGTCCATCCCTCAGACCCTTGGAGCAGTCGATGCAGCTGAGTGACTTGCCTCGCTTCGGTCTCGGCTGCGCGCCGCTCGGCAACCTGTTCCGCCGGTTCTCCGACGACGAGGCCGCGGCGATCCTCGAGGCAGCCTGGGATGCCGGCGTCCGGCACTTCGACACGGCGCCGCACTACGGGCTGGGACTCTCCGAGCAGCGTTTGGGCCGCTTCCTGGCGACCAAGCCCCGCGACGAGTACGTCGTGTCCACCAAGGTCGGCCGGCTACTCCGGGAGAATCCCGACTGGGACGGATCGTCGTTGGACGCCACGGGATTCGCCGTACCGGGTCGGCTGCGCCGTCACCTCGACTACTCGCCTTCCGGCGTCCGCGCGAGCATGGAGGAATCGCTCACCCGGATGGGCCTGGACCGGGTCGACATTCTCTACGTGCACGACCCCGAGCTGTCCGGCATCCCCGGTGCCACAGAGACCGCGTTGTCCGCCCTTGCGGCCTTGCGCGATGAGGGAGTCGTGACGGCTGTCGGCACTGGATCGCTGGGCATCGACGCCTTGATCGCATCCGTGCGGACGGGGCTGGCCGACGTGCTGATGGTTGCGAACCGGTACACGTTGCTCGACCAGAGCGCCGTACCGGAGCTGCTGGACGAGTGCGACCGCCACGACACCGGCATCGTCGCGGCCGCCGTCTTCAACAGCGGCCTCCTCGCGGGCAAGCCCACCCGGGACGCCAAGTACGACTACGGCAACGTCCCCGAGGACGTCCTTGCCCGCGCCGTCGAGATCGACGCGGTTTGCGCGCGGCACGGCGTCGAACTCCCGGCCGCCGCACTGCAGTACCCCCTACTGGATCCCGGCGTCATCGCAGTCGTCGCCGGCGCCGCCACTCCCGCCCAAGCACGCCAGAACGTTACCCGCTTCGAAACTCCCATCCCTGCGGAGCTCTGGCGGGACCTCAGCGCGCAGAAGCTGGTGAGTCGGCGACGCGGTCAGAAGGTGTAGCGGGCGATGAGGGTGTTCATGGCCTCGTCGATGGCGGGGTCGACGCGGCGGCGGCTGGGATCTTCGTCGTACCAGCTGATGATTTCCCGGGCGCCGGTTTCGAAGGGGATGGTGGCGACGTAGTCGGGGACCACCTGGCGGAGTTTGGTGTTGTCGAAGACTGCAGAGTGGGTCTTGTCGCCGAGGAGGCCGTCGCCCCAGCCCTGGTGTACGGCGGCGATGGCGTCCGAGGGGACGTGAACGATCTGTGCCGTGGTGCCGGCCGCGGTGGCCAGCGCGTGCGCGATCTGGTCCCAGGTGAGGACGTCGTCCGAGGTGATCTGGAAGGCCTCGCCGAGTGTGCGTGGGTGGCCGAGCAGGGGGACCAGTCCGCGGGCGAAGTCGCGGTGGTGGGTCAGGGTCCACAACGACGTCCCGTCGCCGTGCACCACGACGGGCTGGCCGCGGCGCATCCGCTCCACGATCGTCCAGCCGCCGTCGAACGGCACCAGAGTGCGGTCGTAGGTGTGCGAGGGCCGCACGATCGTGACGGGGTAACCCTCGTCGCGGTACAGCCCGGTCAGCAGGTCTTCGCAGGCGATCTTGTTGCGTGAGTACTGCCAGAACGGGTTGCGCAACGGCGTCGACTCGGTGATCGGCAGCCGATTCGGTGGCGTTTGGTACGCCGACGCGGAGCTGATGAACACGTACTGGCCGACGTGCCCGCGCAGCGCGTCGGTGCGGGCGCGCACGTGATCAGGTGTGAACGCCACCCAGTCGACCACGACGTCGAAGTCCTGCCCGGCGAGAGCGGCCAACGATGCCGGGTCGTCGACATCGGCGGTGATCTGCTTCGCCTCCGGCGGCAGCGGGCGGATCGAGGTCTGACCCCGGTTGGCGACCGTCAGATCGAGTCCGAGCTCGACGGCTCGCCAGGAGCAGGCCGAGCTGATGATTCCGGTCCCACCGAGAAAGAGAACGCGCATTCGGGCAGCTCCTGGTGAGTCTGTGTGTAAGGTCTGTGGCGGTCAGAACTTGGAGAATGATAACACTTGAGCGATCCTGACCTTACAAATGGAGGTGCGATGTGAGCAGTCTCGAGGGACGTGTTGTCCTGATCACCGGCGCCGGCGGTGGCATCGGCTCGGCGACCGCTCGTACTGTCGTGGCCCAGGGCGGGCATGCGCTGATCCACGACCTCGGAGGGCCCGCGCTCGACGCTGTCGCCAAGGAGCTCGGTGACAGTGCTACCGCCCTGGTCGCCGATCTCACCGACCTGCGAGCGGTCCAGAAGCTCTGGTACGACGCTTGGGCCGTCAAGGGGCACGTGGACGTCCTGGTCAACAACGCCGGCGCCTATCCGCCCGCTCCGCTGGACGCCCCGCTCGAGGAGTGGCTGAAGGTCTGGGACTTCTCGCTCGACCTGCATCTCAAGGCGCCCGCGGTTCTGTGCCGCGAGGCGGTGACGGCGTACGCCGGACTGGACCGCGGCGGCATCATCATCAACCTCGCGTCGCGTGCGGCGTTTCGCGGCGAGGACCCGGAGTACTGGCACTACGCGGCAGCCAAGGCCGGGGTGGTTGCGATGACACGCACGATCGCACGCCAGTACGGCCGTCACGGTGTGACCGCCTTCGCCATCGCTCCTGGATATGTGGACACCGACCTGAACGAGCACTTCCGCGACACGGTCGGCGTCGAGGTCGCCGCGGAGCAGACCGGACTGGGGGAGGTCGCGCAGCCGCAGGACGTCGCCAACATCATCGCGTTCTTGGCGAGTGGGCTGGCGAAGCACGCGACGGGCACCACGATCGACGTGAACGGAGCGTCGTATGTCCGTTGACACCAGCCTCGCGCGGATGAGCGCGGAGCTGTTCGTGAACGGATCCTGGACCGCGGGCAAGGCCGGCCACCTCGACAATGTTGACCCAGGCAATGGCCGGACCATCGGCGCGGTGTCGTTGGCCGGCGCCGAGCAGGTTGCAGCGGCGATCGCGGCTGCTGAGGCTGCCTTCGCAGCGTGGTCCGCCACGCCGGCCGCCGGTCGAGGCGACATCCTCCGGCGAGCGGCAGGTCTGCTCGCCGATCGTGCCGAGGAGGCCACGGCGACGATCCTGCTGGAGACCGGCAAGACCGAGGCGGACGCCCGCGGCGAGATCGGCCGAGCCGTGGAGACGCTGCGCTGGAACGGTGAGCAGGCCGGCCGGGTCCAGGCCACGATGTTCCCGGGCGTTGCTGCCGGTTCGCGCCGTACGTCGATCCCGACTGCGCTCGGCCCGGTCGCGGTGATCACGGCCTGGAACTTCCCGGCGGTCCTGGCCACCCGCAAGCTCGGCGCCGCTCTCGCGGCCGGCTGCACGGTGGTGTTCAAGGCGTCGGAGTTCGCACCGGCCACGGCGCGACTCGTCGTCGAGGTGCTGGTCGACGCAGGGCTTCCGGCCGGTGTGGTGAATCTGGTCTTCGGTGACCCGCAGGCGGTGTCGGAGCAGTTGACCTCGTCCTCGTCGATCAAGGCGTTGTCGTTCACCGGGTCGACGGCCGTCGGGAAGGCGTTGGCCGCACAGGCGGCGCCGAATCTGATCCGCACCGTGCTGGAGTTGGGCGGGCATGCTCCCGTGCTGGTGATGGACGATGCCGACGTGGATCACGTGATCGCCACGACCGCGGCCGCCAAGTTCGGTTCGGCCGGTCAGTCGTGTGTTGCGCCCTCGAGGTACTTCGTTCACGAGTCGCACTACCGGGAGTTCGTCGACAAGCTCACGGACAAGGCGAAGTCCTACGTGCTCGGGCACGGCACCGAGGAGGGCGTCACGCTCGGCGCGGTCGCCCATCAGGGCCGCGTGGACGCCTTGGTTCGCCTCGCCCGCGACGCCGCCGATCATGGGGCCGATGTCACCACCGGCGGCAGCCAGTCGGGCCGTGACGGGTTCTACTTCGAGCCGACGATCGTCGCCGGACTCCCGCTGGACTCCAAGGCCATGATCCTCTCGGAGGAACCGTTCGGTCCGATCGCGACCGTCTCTTCGTTCAGCACGGTGGACGAGGCGGTTGATGCAGCCAACGCGGCGCCGTACTCGTTCGCGGCGTACCTGTTCACGAACAACATGGCCGTGCGCGACGAGGTCGTCCGGCGGCTGAACGCGTCGAACATCGGGGTCAACCAGTTGGCTCCGTCGCTGCCCGACGTACCGCTGGGCGGTCTCGGCGACTCCGGTTACGGCTACGAGGGCGGAATGGAAGGCATACTCGCCTTCACCCAGCTTCGCCTCGTCTCCGAAACGCACGTCACCAGGGGAGAATCCCATGCTCGCCGATAACCATTCCTCGTTGGCGCACGTCCGCGACGTCGCCGCGACGACGCGCGAGCCCTACGTGCTCGACGCGATCGACCTGGCCCTGCTGAAGATCCTGGTGGCCGACTGCCGTACCTCGCAGCGCCAGATCGCCACCATGCTCGGAGTCTCCGCCCCCACCGTCGGCGAGCGGATGGCGCGACTGGAGCGCAACGGCGTGATCACCGGCTACAGCGCCCAGGTCGACTGGTCGGTGGTCGGCTACGGGCAGGTCGTGTTCCTGTCCATCGAAGCAGGCCCGGGGTACGACGTCGCCACGATCATGGCCGCCCTCTGGGAACTGGCCGAAGTCGAGGACGTCACCCTGGTCACCGGCGACCTCGATCTGCTGATCCGGATGCGAGTCCGCGACTACGCCGAACTGAGAACAATCCTGATGGACCAGATCTGGCGAATCCCAGGCATCCAACGAACAGCGACCCTCCTGTCGGTCGCCGACATGCCACCCAAAGACTTCGGCACCGCCCTCCTCGCCAAGATCGAGCAGGCAACCACCGACTGACCGCCCGCACGCACTAGCCTCGACAGGGAGATGTCCAAAACCCAGCACTCTGTACGACGCTCGGATCTGCGTGCTGACTGCGCGCAGTGTGTGGGGCTGTGCTGCGTGGCGTTGACGCTGACCGCGTCTGCGGACTTCGCGATCGACAAGCCGGCCGGGCAGCCGTGCCCGAACCTGAAGCACGACAACCGCTGCGGCATCCACGCGCGGCTGCGGGACGGCGGCTTCCCCGGCTGCGCCGTGTACGACTGCTTCGGCGCCGGCCAGAAGGTCACGCAAGTCACCTTCGACGGTCGCGACTGGCGGCAGGCAGCGGACTCGGGCGCGCAGATGTTCGAGGTGTTCTCGGTGATGCGGCTGCTGCACGAGCTGCTGTGGTACCTGACCGAGGCGCTGGAGCTGGCACCTCCCCTCCACAACGAGCTCAAGCATGCGCTCGACGACACCGAACGCCTGACCCTCGGCAGCCCCGAGTCGCTGACCGAGCTCGACGTCTCCGCCCACCGCTCACGGATCAACGACCTCTTGCTACGGACCAGCGAACTCGTCCGTGCCGGCGTCTCGAGCACACCGATGAACCGCCGCGGCGCGGACCTCATCGGCGCCGACCTGCGCGGTGCCGATCTGCGCGGCGTGGACCTGCGAAGCGCGTACCTGATCGCCGCCGACCTGCGTCAGGCCGATCTCACCCGCGCCGACCTCATCGGCGCCGATCTTCGGGACACCGATCTGCGCGGCGCCGACCTCGCGCGGAGCCTCTTCCTGACCCAGATGCAGATCAACGCAGCCCGCGGTGACGCCCGTACGACGCTCCCGCCCCGGCTGACCCGCCCGTCGCACTGGTCCCAGCCGCGCGCCTGACCTGCGTCCTCGGCAACTTTGACGCCGTTCGGCGCATCGAATAGGTGTCCTAAGGGGGACCATGAAGTCTCGTCACACCATCCGTTCTGCCAACATCCGCCGACCGATCCGAACCACCTGCTCGAACGCGCCGCCGTACCAGTGGGAGCGCTCCCTGTCCCGGCGAGTGCCGACTGCGCGCCGCGCAGCTTGCACCTGTCGTGTCCGACACCTCAGCACGCGGCCCCCGGTCGCGCGATGAGACGCCACTCGTTCGCCCGCGGTCTACTGACCGCAACAACCCTGGTGACAGGTCTGCTCCTCTTGGGGAGCACGCCCGCGTCAGCCCAGAACACCGAGTTGCCGCCAGTGCTCGGCAAGGCACGGTTCACGTGTCAGGACGAAGGTGCCACCGCCGTGGCCAAGCTGCGCAACCCGAACTCGACCCTCCAGGAGTATATGGTCGGGATCACGGCGGGCGACATCCATTACGACTACGTTGTGAGGGTGGCCGCACGCGGCGCTGAACTCGTTGAGTTCGGCGGTCTCTCGAACGGCACGTACTTGCTCCAGGTCCGGAATGCCGTCGGGGACTTCGTCGCCCAGAGCCGGATCCGTGTGCAATGCGACGGCACGCCGCCGACCGGCACCCCAACCGCAACCCCCACGGCAACCGCACCGCCATCGGACACCCCGACCACTGTGCCGACGACCGGTACGGCGTCCGCCGAGCCGTCGACGCCGGTGGACGTGCCAACCGCAGTGGCGGCCGGCCTTCCGGGCCCGGGCACGGAGGATGCCTCCGATCACGGCTGGACGATCGTAGGCGCCGGCCTGCTGGCGACGATCGGCATCATGATCGGCGTCGTAGTCGGGGCGCGTGTCAGGAGAGGGTGACGACTGCCTTGCCGAGGGCACGTCCCTCGCCGACGTCGGCGAGGGCGGTGGGGACGTCGTCGAGCGTGTAGGTCCGGTGGATGTGGATCTTGACCTCCCCGGTCGTGCATAGGTCGGCAAGTGGCGTGAAGTGAGTCGGCCCCTCCTTGATGGCCAGGACCCCGATGGAGCGTCCACTCAAGCGGCCGACCAGCCAGCCGGCCGTCAGCAGGCGTAGCAGCGTCGGAACTGACCCGCCCACGCAGCGGTACGTCCCGCCGGGCGCCAAAGCACGCCGGTAGGCGAACACCGAGCGGTGTGCGACCAGGTCCAGAATCAGATCGTATGGACGGGCGGTCCTGGTGAAGTCGTCTCGCTGGTAGTCGACCACGTCGTCCGCGCCGACAGATCGCATGAAGTCGAGTTTGGCGATGTTGTCGACAGCAGTGACGTGAGCACCCAGCCGTTTGGCGAGCTGGATCGCGAACGCCCCCGACCCTCCACCGGCACCGTTGATCAGGATCCGGCCGTCCACGGCGGCCAACTTTGTGCCCTGCAAGGCGATCGCTCCGGCCTGGGGAATTGTCGATGCCTGCACGAAGCTGAGCTGGGCGGGCTTGTGAGCCAGTGCGGATTCCGGGGCGATCGCGTACTCGGCGAATCCACCTTTCAGCAGGAGGTTGTCGCCGTACACCTCGTCGCCCGGGCGGAATCGGGTCACACCCTCACCCACCTCGTCGACCAGGCCGGCGATATCGGATCCGAGCGTGCGTCGCGCCGGGGAACGCAGGCCGCCGATCCGCGCGTAGGCGGGCGATCCGCGCAGGCATTCCCAGTCGCTGAGGTTGACCGAGGTGGCGACGATCCTGACACGCACTTGACCAGCGGCGGGGGAGGGCATCGGAACGTCCTCGACCCGCAGCACCTCGGGCCCGCCGTACCGCTCGTAAACGACAGCCTTCACGCCTGCTCCGCGGCCAACTGGGCCGTCGCCGCGTGTCGGGCGACTTCTCGGCCGAGCCAGATCGCCAGTGCGGGACCCAACAACGCCCCGCTGGCGAGGGCCAGGACGTTGTACGCGGTGTCCAGGGGCAGTACGGCGGTGAGGGCAACGCCCACCAGAGCCACGGCCCCCGCGTAGGCGAGGATGCCGAGCCGGGAGGACAGCTCCAAGTAGGCGACGTAGTAGGCCGCCAGGTCTCGCGCCGGCCCGGCCGAGGTTTCGGTGTACGTCGGCCCCTCGCCCAGCAGCCCGCTTGCGTCCGCGAGAAAGAGCATCGTCTGATCTTCCCCTTCCCGACCTCCGTGACTGCGAGGATACGCTGACGGATCCGCAGCGAACAGATCACCTGATCGATGCGCCCGGCAACCACTTTCTGCCCGCGTCGACCAGGTCGGCTGCGACCTCGGTGGCGATCTCGATGGCTTGTACCGCGAGCGGCGACTGGGAAGATCCGGCCGGCCAGTGCAGGTACATCTCGCGGGTGGGCGACGGCTGCAGGTGGTGGATACTGAGCCCGTCGTCGGACCAGGCGTCGGATCCGTGCAGGGCCAGCCACGGCAGTACTGCTGAGCCGATGCCCGCGCGCACCATCGACATGATGGTTTCGTGGCCGGTGGTTCTGAAGACGATCCGTGGATGTGCGCCCGCGTTGGCGAGCGCCTGCTCCAGCCACTTCTGGTGATAGGTGCGAGGCCAGGCAACCATCGGAGCGCCGTCGAGCAGTTTCACCTTCACCGGACCGTCCGGGAAGGCGCCTGCCTTGGCGACCAGGAGGTAGGGCTCGTCGAGGAGCTTGACGTGCTCGGCCTCGCCGGCGACGGGTCCGTCGTGGAACAGCAGGTCGAGGTCTCCGATCCGGGGATCCGCCGGGTCCACGTCGGACAGTCTGATGTCGCAGCCGGGGTGCTCGTCGAGCAGCCGGCGTACGACGGCCGGGAGGATCAGGTTGGTGACGCTCTGGAAGGTGCCGATGTCGATCCGGCCGCTCCCCGCCTGGAAGCGTTCCACGGCGTCGGTCAGCGCCTCCGCCTGCTTCAGCAGCGTGCGGCCGTGAGCCAGGACCACCTCGCCGAGCGGAGTGATCCGTACCGGCCTGGGACCTCCGGGCCGGTCGAAGACGGCGCCACCGACCGCACGCTCGAGCAGCGCGATCTGCTGGCTCACCGACGATTGGGTGTAGCCGAGCCGGGCCGCCGCTCGCCCGAACGTTCGTTCCTCGGCGATCGCAGCCATGGTCCTCAGGTGGCGCAGTTCGATGTCAGCCACGAGTCGTAGCATAGCCGATAGCGATCAACTTGATCGAAAACCATCGCTTTTCACGATGCATCGAAGAACCTAGCGTCGTTGACATGACGACGTACGGCGCACGGACCTCGACGGCGGCCAGAGACCTACCGGCCCGCCTCCACCGGGATCTGCCACACCTGGTCTGGGCTCTGGCCGCGACTCATTTCGTGGGTCGGGCCGGCGGGGTGGCCCGGCCGTTCCTGGTGCTTTACCTGACCCAGGAACGGCACCTCTCGCCGACGACGGCCGGGGCGGTGGTCGCGGCGATCGGTGTTGGAGATATCGGGTCGCAGTTGCTGGGTGGCTGGCTGGGCGACCGCATCGGTCGCCGTCACACGATGCTCGTGGGGTTCCTGGGCGCAGCCGTCGCGCTGATCGCACTCGGCGCTGCGGACACGACACCGGCGATCTGTGTGGCGGCCGCCGGTGTCGGGCTGACGGCAGAACTCTTCCGCCCGGCGGGATCGGCTGCCGTGGCCGACCTGCCGGCACGCGAGCGGGTCCGTGCCTTCGGCGTGCTCTTCTGGGCGGCCAACGTTGGCTTCACGGTCTCGACGGTGGCCGCTGGTGTCTTGGTCCGGCACGGGTACGGCGTCCTGTTCTGGATCAATGCAACGGCCGCACTCCTCGCGGCGCTGATCGTATGGCGCCACGTCCCCGAGACCCGTCCGCCGACGCCGCACGCGACACGACGCGCGCTGCTCCCGGTGCTCATGCGCGATCCGCTGATGCTCGCGATGGCCGGGATGTACGTCGTCTACTTCGCAACCTTCCTGCAGACGTTCTCGACGCTGCCGCTGCTCATGGCCGGCGACGGTCTCGGTCCGGAGCTGTACGGCGCGGCGCTCGCGCTGAACGGGATCCTGATCGTCGCCGTCCAACCGATCGCGGTACGGCTACTCGAGGGTCGCGACAAAGCCGCCGTACTGGCGGTCTCGATGCTGCTGGGCGGCGTCGGCGCCGGATTCGGCGCGGTCGTGCACACCGGCGCCGGCTATGCCGGGTCGATCGTCGTGTGGACTCTCGGCCAGATCGGCATCGCCGTCATGTTCGGCGCCACGTTCGCCGACCTCGCGCCGGCCGACCTCCGTGGCACGTACATGGGCGTCGCCTCCACCACCTGGAGCCTCGGCGCCGTACTTGGCCCACTGCTCGGCACCGCGCTGCTCGAGCACGCCGGGCGAACCGCACTGTCGGCGGCTTGCTCGACGACCGGGCTCGCGCTGTTCGCCGCGCAGCGGGCCATCGCTCCGGCACTACGCCGCAACCTCGAAACGAAGGGAACACACCAATGACGACAATGACCGACAACGAATGGCGATCCTTCGTCACCGCAGGAACACGACTTGCCCACGTCGCCCTGACCCGACCCGACGGCCGGCCCCACGTCACCCCGGTCTGCTTCATCCTCGACGGCGACGAGCTCGCCTTCGCGCTGTCCCCGGGGAGCGTCAAAGGCAAAAACCTGGACCACGACCGGCGCATCGCACTTTGCGTCAGCGACGAGAGGCAGCCCTACAGCTTCGTCACCATCGAAGGAGAAGCGCAGATCTCCGCCGAGCCGAGCCACGTCAGACACGTCGGCGCCGGCATCGCCAACCGCTACTACCCCTCCCAGCCTGCCGCGGAGCTAGCGGAATCCTTCGTCCAGGGCGGCTTCACCGCCGTCCGAATCACCATCACCAACATCATCGCCCGCTCCAACCTCGGCTGACACACCTGAGCCCGCTGGTCCTTTCTACGCCGGTGGATGGCGTGAGGGGGACTGCGGGCGGGTCTTCGCCAGGCCGTCCCTGATGGTGCTGAGGAGGGTGAGGGCGGCATCGAGGTGTGTGTCGTCGCCGCCGGCGGCGTCCCTGACGGCGGTCGCCCATTCGTGCCTCACCAGGGCGGAGTTGGCGCGGCCGTGGTCTGTCGGGCTGACGGTGACGCCCCGGCCGTCGTCCGGGCTGGCCTGCCGCTGGATCATGCCCTTGTGCTCCAGGCTGCGCAGCGTCGTGGAGAGGTTGGTGCGCTGGAGTCCGGTGGCGGCGGCGATCTGGCTGGGTGCGGCTGCTGCTTCGTCCTGGAGCAGGTAGCGCATCACCATGCCTTCGGACTGGGTCAGGCCGACCGCGTCCGGGTCGGTGTAGCCGCGGTACTGGATCTCCCGGCTGATGACCAACGCCAGGTCGGCGAGGTCGGCCCAGCCCTCCTCGGCCGATCCGCGGGCTCTCCGCGGGCTTCGTCGCGGCGATGGGTTCTTCGTCACACCGGCAGCATAGTTGATTGCCTGGCCATAGTTATGAGGACATACTAATTCTGTTCAGATAGTTATCTCCTCATAGCTAGTTGGAGAGGCAATGGCCGTCACTCTTTCCGCGCGGCAGGCCGGGGGCACCTCGCCCCGTGCGGTTGCGCTGTCCGGCGGGCTGCACCCCGTCGGCGTGTTCTTCCTGCTCGCGGGCGCGTTCCTGCCGATCATGGATTTCTTCATCACCAACGTCGCGCTACCGAGCATCGACGCGTCGCTGCACGCGTCGGCGTCCGAGCTGGAGTTGGTGATCGCCGGGTACGGCGTCGCGTACGCCGCGCTGCTGGTCCTCGGGGGCCGGCTCGGTGACCGCTTCGGCCGCCACCGGCTCTTCCTCGGCGCGCTCGTCGGCTTCATCGTGGCGTCGGCAGTGTGTGGTTTCGCCCCGACTGTCGGCGTACTGATCGGCGCCCGGATCGTGCAGGGCGCGACCGCTGCGTTGCTGGTCCCGCAGGTGCTGGCGACGTTCCATCACACGCTCGAGCACGAGCGGAAGGCGCGAGCTCTCGCTCTGTACGGCGCTACGTCCGGCATCGCGGCCGTGGTCGGTCAATTGGTCGGCGGGCTGCTGGTCAGCGCAGACATCGCCGGGGCATCGTGGCGGCCGATCTTCCTGGTCAACGTGCCGATCGGCCTGGTGGTACTGGTCGTCGCCATCCGCATCGTGCCCAACACTCGATCGGATCATCCAGTGGGTGTCGACCTGCCTGGCACCGTGCTGTTCGCCGCGACGCTGACCGCTCTGCTGGTGCCGCTCACCGAGGGACATTCGCTGGGGTGGCCGTGGTGGACCTGGGTGATGATCGGCCTCGCGATCGTGCTCGGCGCATGCACCGCGGTGGTCGAGCGGCGCGTGGAGCGGCGAGGGCAGATTCCGCTGCTGCCGCCGTCGCTGCTCAAGCTGCCGTCGATGTCACGTGGCTTGGTGATGCTGTTCGCCTTCAGCATCGGGTTCGGCGCGTTCATGTTCGTCTTCGCGCTCACCGTCCAGGACGGTCTGCACCAGGACGCGCTGCACGGCGGCTTGGCGATCCTGCCGATGGCGGTGATGTTCTTCCTCGGCTCGCTGTTCGCACCCCGGCTGATCGGTCGCTTCGGCAGGGCCGCATTGGCGGCCGGTGCGGTCATCCAGTTCGCCGGCCTCGCCGTACTGATCGCCGTCGTGGTCGATCGCTGGCCGAACGTCCATCTGTGGGACCTGGCCGTCCCGCTCGCGCTGTCCGGAGCCGGTGGGTCGATGCTGTTCGCGGGCCTGTTCCGCAGCGTGCTGGCCGACGTGCCAACTCATCTCGGTGGTGTCGGCAGCGGCGTACTGATCACTCTGCAGCAGAGCGGCCTCGCGCTCGGCGTGGCCACGCTCGGCACTCTCTACCTCGCCCGCGCGGAGCACAGCACCCCGCACGCGTTCGCCACCGTCGAGTCGGTGCAGATGGTCATCGTCGCCCTGCTCGCCGTCGGCGCCGCCGCACTGCCGCGGTTCACGAAGGCGGCCGCGGACGCACCCGTACTCGACGCCTGAACCGGAGCGGTACATGAGTCTGCTCGATCTGTCGCGGTGGCAATTCGTCATCACCGTGATGTTCCACATGACGTTCCCAGCCATCACGGTGGGGCTGTCGATCCTGCTGAGTGTCCTGTACGGGATGTACTGGAAGAGTCGCAGAGCGGTCTACCTGCAGATGTTCCGGTTCTGGCGGCGCGTCTTCGCGGTCGGATTCGCGATCGGGGTCGTGGCCGGCATCGTCATCACCTTCGAGATGGGACTGAACTGGGGCGGCTACGCGGCCAAGACCGGTCCGATCATCGGCCCGATCATCGGGATGGAGGTCGTCACGGCCTTCTTCGTCGAGGCCGGGTTCATCGGGGTCCTGCTGTACGGCGACGGCCGGGTCAGGCACGCCACCATGTTCACCTCGACCGTGATGGTCGCTCTCGGCACGATCCTGTCGTCGACCTGGATCATCGCCGCCAACTCCTGGATGCAGACGCCGGCCGGGTTCGTCGTACGCGATGGGCGGTTCGAGCCGACCGACTGGGTGGAGGCGATCTTCAACCCGTCGTTCATCTGGCGATGGCCGCACATGGTGCTCGCCGTACTGATCTCCGCCGCGTTCTTCGTGGCGGGTATCGGCTCGTACTACCTGGTCAGGGGCCGGGCGTTGCCGTTCGCCCGTCGGTCCGTCTCGATCGCTTTGGGCGTGGCGGCGATCCTCGTTCCGGTGCAGGTGTTCGTGGGCGACCACACCGCCGGCGCGGTGCTGCCGCACCAGCTGTCCAAGCTGGAGGCCTTGGAAGGTAACTGGACAGAGGGCAACACCGGTTTCGTCCTCTTCGCGATCCCGGACCAGCAGGCCGAGCGCAACCTCGCGGAGCTGAACATCCCGTGCCTGGGCAGCGCTGTCAACCGGGACCTGACCTGCAAGACGGCGATCCCCGGGCTCGAGCTGACGCCGAAGGCCGATCGGCCTGACATGGCCGCCGTCTTCTGGGGATTCAGGGCGATGTTCCTGGCCGCGCTGCTGATGTTCGGCACCGTCTTCTACGCGACGATCCTGCGTTTCCGGCGGAAGCTGTGGACCTCGAGACGCTTCCACCGGTTCCTGCTCTGGACGACACCCGTCGGCATCCTCGCGATCCTGGGCGGCTGGGCGACCGCCGAGACGGGTCGCCAACCGTGGGTCGTGTTCGGTCAGCTGCGTACGGCGGACGCCGTCTCGCACCTGGCGTCCGGCGAGCTCGTGTTCTCGGTCGTCGGGTTCTCGTTGCTGTACGTCGTGATGCTGGTCGCGTACGTCGCCTACATCGTCCACGTGGTGCGGATCGGCCCTGGCCAGATCGATTCCGATGAGAGCCAGCCGGTTCCCGTGGCCGCACCGGGGAGGGCGAACTGATGGCGACGATCTGGTTGCTGCTCATCCTGCTGTGTCTGCTGATGTACGTCGTACTCGACGGCTACGACCTGGGTATCGGCATCGCGACCTTGATCGAACCCGACGCGGACTCTCGGCACGAGATGCTCGAACAGGTCGCCCAGGCCTGGGACGGCAACGAGACCTGGCTGGTCCTGCTCGGCGTCAGCCTGTGGGCCGGGTTCCCGGCGGCCTTCGGCGCGATCCTCCCGCACGCCTACCTGCCGATGATCGTCATGTTGTTCGCGCTGATCGTGCGCGGGTTCAGTGTCGAGATGGCGTCACAGGCCCATCCCGCACCTCGCTGGGAACGAGCTTTCGGCATGGCCTCGTTGATCGCGAGCCTCGCTCAAGGCGCCGCCGTCGCGACTCTGACAGCACACCTGACCATGGTCGAGGGGGCCTTTTCCGGTTCGCCGTTCGGAGCGATCAGTTGGTACTCCGCGCTGTCCGCCGTGACGGTCACCTGTTGCTACCTGGCACTGGGGTACGCCTACACGAAATGGAAGGCGAGCGGTGAACTCCGGATCCGAGCGGGACATCGCGGCGCGGTCAGCGCAGTACTGGCATCGCTGCTGGTTGTGGGGTGCCTCATCGCCGTGGGCGCAACCGACACGCCGCTGAACCTGGACGGTCCGGTGCGGCTCATCGCCTTCACCGGGCTCTTGCTGTTTGCTGCGGCCGGCGTGGTGATCGGCGTGATCACCTTGCGGCCGACTTCGCCGTACGACGGCCTCCCGCTCGCGGGCCTGGTCACCACAGTCGCGGCCTTGGTCGTCGCCCTGGTGGTGGCGCGCTATCCGGTGCTGGCGTCGCCGGAGCTGACACTCGCGAACTCGGCGGCTCCGCCCGCCACGCTGGCCTTTCTCGCGGTCGGAATCGGGCTCAACGTGCCGCTGATCCTCTTCTACAACTGGTTCGCCCACCACTCCTTCCGCGGCAAGGCGCCGGCCAACCAGCTCTCGAACGGAAAGAATGGAGGTGCCCGATGAGCACTTGGACTCGGATGCGCCGATTCGTGCTGACCATCGTCGGAATCGTCGTCGCCTGGTTGCTCTACTGCGTCTGCCAGGGAATGTTCTCCGGCTATCCCAAGTACCACAGCCAGCTGCTCAGCATCGCAGGCATGCTCCTCATCGCCTTCACCGGCGGACTGGGCTGGATCATCGACGAACACCGGATGCACGATGACGACTGACCAGGCGGGGACGGCGACTGCCGAGGCAGGTGACTGGCTCGCCGCTGCCGCATCACCAGGACGCCGGTGGCTGCTCTCCGCCGCCGGCTGTCAGGCGCTCGAGACGGTGTTCACCATCGTCCAGTGGGCGGGGTTGGCTTCGATCGCTGGTGATGTTCTCGACGGCGATCGGCCGAGCGGGCTGGGATTCGGGCTCCTGTTCGGCGGCGGCCTCCTTGCGGCGGGCGCCGTCTGGAGCACGGCGCGCCTCCAGGCGGCCGGTCGACTTCGGATCGCCCACGCGATGCGCCGGCGGGTGATCACCGGACTGCTGCCAAGCGGCCGACGGCACACGGAGCCGGACCCCGCGACGGCTGCACTCGCAGCAGTGGAACTGACCGACGACATCGCCGACTACCACGCCCAGGTCCTTCCGCAGCGACTGTCCGCCCCGGTATCGATGGCGCTGATCCTCATCATGACCGCGATCCTGGTGTGGCCTTCCGCCGTGATCCTGCTGCTGGCGAGCTTGCTCATCCCCCTGAACATGCGGCTCGCGGGCCTGTTCGCCAAGGAGGGCGCCGACGCCCGGATGGCTGCAAGTACCAGGCTCGCCGCGGTCGTCCTCGACAGCTTCCGAGGCATGCCGACACTTCGAAACCTCGGTGCGTTGAGCCGGCGTCGTACTGAACTGGCTCGCGCTGCGGAGGAGCTGAACGCGACGACCATTGCCGTTGTACGGCGTGCTGCCGTGTCCGGCGCGGTGATGGATGTCGTGATCACGTTCTCGATCGCGGCGAACGCGACGTACATCGGACTCTCGCTGCTCGGTTACGTGCGCATCGGGTCCGGCATAACGCTGTCCCGCGGCTTGCTCGCGTTGCTGGTCTGCCCGATGTATTTCCAGCCACTACGGGCCACGGCAGCCGCCTTCCATAGCAAGGAACGAGCGCTGTCCGCGGTGCCGACGATCCAGCCGCTCCTTGTCGAGCCGGACATCGCTGTGGTCGGGCCTGATCGTCCACAGCCGTCGGCCGAGCCCGTGACAGTTGTTCTGAGCAACGTCTGCGTCAGGTTCCCTACCGCAGCGGATCCAACGCTGCACGGCGTGAGCCTGACTCTGCGGGCGGGCGGCTGGACAGCCGTGGCCGGACCGTCCGGTGCCGGCAAGACGACCTTGCTGTCGCTCATCGCCGGAGTACGTGCCCCGAGTCATGGCACCGTCCGGTGGCTGACTCCGAGCGGAGCATCGGAGCCGTGGCTCGGTGGCTGTGCGTGGATCGGTCAGCAGACGGTTCTGCTTCCGGGGTCGATCGGCGACAACATCCGGATCGGCCGGCCCGTTGCCGGCCGGGTGGACATCGAGCAGGCGGTCGCCGCGGCCGGGCTGACCGAGGTTGTCGCACGACTTCCGCGCGGACTGGATACGCCGCTGGGGGAGGGCGGCTCGGGTCTGTCGACAGGCGAGGCGCGACGCGTCGCAATCGCCCGCGCGTTCCTCAGCGGTGCGGGTCTATGGATTCTGGACGAGCCGACCGCGCACCTCGACGCGGACACCGAGGCTCAGATCATCGTTGCCCTGCGCAACGCTACCCGGGGCCGCACGGTCATCGTGGCCACGCACTCGGCAGCACTCGCCCGGTCCGCCGATCTCCTCCTCGGCATCTTCGACCGGACGGTCCACACCTTGCGGGCGGCGGTGCGGGTATGACCTCGAGATCGCTCGCGGCCACCGGGCTGCTGCTCGCCGTTCTGGCGGAAGTGTGCTCCGTCGGGCTTCTCGGACTGTCCGGATGGTTCATCGCCGCGTCCGCCGTTGCCGGAGCCGGCGCCTACAGCGCGTTCTCCTACCTCGCGCCCAGCGGGGGAGTGCGCGCGTTCGCGCTGGGCAGGATCGCAGCCGGCTGTGCCAACCGAGTCGTTCTGCACGCCGCGGCACTGCGCCGGATCAGCGGTGCCAGGCTCGCCGTGTACGACCAAGCCGCGGCCTCCGAAGGCGGCGGATGGTCCGGCCAGTCACTCGACCGGGTCATGGCCGACGCAGACACCACAGGCATGGCGGTTATCCAGGCAACTGCGCCGGTGGTCGTCGCCACTGCGATGGCCGCAGGAGGGTGCGTCGCAATCGTCCTCGTCGGCTATCCGCTTGCGGCGCTGACACTGGCCGCAGCCGTGGTCACCTGCGCCGTACTCGCCATGGCTTCCGCGCGCCGACCGGACGACATCACCCGCATCCGTGGTCGGCTGCGAAACGAACTGGTGACCGCGGTCGAGGCATGGCCCGAGATGGCATCGCTGGGCGCCACAGACCAGTTGGCCCAGCGCACTCTGCAACGCGTGAACGCTTTCGAGGCCGGGCGAACCTGCCAGGCGGCAACGACCGCGCGGGCTCTCGGCGGAACGCGTGCAGTGACGACCGCCGCACTGTTGCTCACTGTGCTGCTCACCGTCCGGTCCGGTGCCACGATCGCGAGCTTGGTGTTCGTCGGTCTGCTGACCGCTGGTGTCCTCGTCAACGCCGAGCGCCTGGTCACCGCCGTGAGCGCGTGGGTTCAATCCCGCCAGGCCGTGGCTCATCTCGCGTCGGTCGGCGAGGACGAGACCGGCCGGCCTGTCGCGACCTGCCGCGTCACGTACGACGGTCGCGGCCTCACGGTCTCCGGCTACCAGCTGCCCGAGACCCCAACACGCGATGCGCGTGAGATCGCGTTCGCCGTCGCGGCCGGCGGGACCGTCGTCCTCACCGGCCCTTCCGGCAGCGGAAAGACGACACTGATGACCGCCATCGCGACCGCGCTGCGCCGACAACCCGGTCCCGCTGTCGTCACCGCCGTACTGGCCGACGACTATCTGTTCACCGGCACGGTTGCCGACAATCTCCGCCTGGCCAACCCTGCCGCGACCGATGCCGAGGTCGCCGACCTGGTCACCGCCATGTCCCTGGACAGCGCCGGCGTGGGGCCGCAAACCACCGTAGGTGTCGGCGGGCGCAAGCTGTCCGGCGGCGAACAGCGTCGGCTTCACCTCGCCCGCGCCCTCGCCACCCGACCCGACATACTCCTCATCGACGAGCCGACGACCGGCCTGGACCCAGAAACCGCCGGCCAAGTCCTGCACGCCGTACGGCGCCGGTTGCCCCACGCGATCCTGATCCTGACAATGCACCAGCCGCCACCAGCCCTCCAACCACTCACCACAATCCCACTCGGGTAAGCGCCCAACGAGCCAGTTGGATCACTGCCGCAGGAATGCCGTCACCATCGGCAGCACCAGGTCGGGCCGGATGACCTGCAGGTGCTTCGTGCCCGGCAGGATCGCCAGCTGGGCGTCGGGCAGCAGTTGCTTCATCTCGACGGCGTGTTCGAGCCGGACGAAATCGGTGTCACCGATGATGATCAAGGTCGGCATCGTCAGCCGGGCCAGCTGACCGTCGGACCACCCTTCGAAGTCGTGCACCACCGGCTCGATCTTCGCCACGAACGTGAAGAAGTCCTCGGGATTCGGCGCCACCTCGTCGTAGGCGGCCTTCATGGCCGCCCCCTCCTCCTGGGTCGGCATCCGGGGCGATTCCAGGTCCAGTGCCGTGATCTCGGGGTAGTAGGCCTCCGATCGGGTCGGCCGGAAATGTGAAGCCGCCAGCACGAGGCGACCGACCCGATCCGGCGCCGAGACCGCGACCTCGGTGGAGACCAGGCCGCCCAGGCTGTAACCGAAGAAGTCCGCCTGCTCGATACCGAGCTGATCAAGTACCGCGATCACATCCTCGGCACACTGCCGGATGGAGAACGGCCGATCACCGGTGGCCGTGTGCCCGTGCCCCTGCAACTCGATGCCGATCACCTTCCGCTCCGCGCTCAGCTCCGGCAGCAGCGAGTCGAAGCTCAGATGGAACGTGTACGCGCCGCCGTGCAGCATGATCAGCGGCCGACCGGGACGGTCGGCGCCGAGGACCTCGTAGTACAGCTCGATGCCGTTCACCGAGGCGTACGCGCCCTGTGTCATCTCGATTCCTTTCATCGCTGTGGTGACGCCACGGGTCACACGCCGGTGTGTCGGCAACTCCCGACGGGCCGCCGCACGTCGAGAAGTCCGTACCGGCCCAGGTGCGCCGACCTCTTGGCCTCTGGCTACCGATTCGGCGTGTAGGTCAGCACCACGGTGCCGTTGCCGAGCTCGGTCACCTTCGTCAGGTTCATGGCGGTGGTGCGGATGCCGGTCAGCAGCGACTCACCGGCGCCGGCGACGAATGGGGAGATGCTCAGATGCAACTCGTCGATCAGACCCGCCTCGAAGAGCGCCCGGCTGAACGGGCCGTTGCCGTATTTCACCAGAGTGCCGTCGCCGGCCCCTTTGAGCTGGGCGACCGCCTCGACCGCATCGCCGGCCAGCACCTCGGCGTTCCACTTGGTCTCGGTCAGCGTCCTGGAGGCCACGTGCTTGGGCAGCGAGTTGATCTTGTCGGCGACATCGCCGGTCATGGTCGGCCAGGTTTCGGCAAACCCCTGATAGGTCACCCGGCCGAGCACCAGGCCGACCGCCGCGGACAGCAACTGGCGCTGATAGGCGAAGTGGTTGTCGTTGGGGACGACATTCACCTGTCCGGCCCACCAGTCGTCGCCGGACATCCTCCCGTCGATCGAGAGGTGGTCGTACTCGATGAGTGTTCGCACCTGCGGGAGTCAACCATCCGGCTGATCGGTCCGTCTTGTATCGAACCGAAGCCGTTCACAGCGACAGCAACGGGATGCCGGACCTCAGCTCGCCCGGGGTGTGACCGGTCGCCCACCGCATCGCCCGGGCGAGCTGCGCCTGATCGTAGTAACCGGCGGCGGTGACGACGTCGGCGATCGATGTCCCCGCCGCGAGGAGGTGCGTGGCGTGTCGTGACTGCTCGATGCTGACGAGCTTGCGATGCGAGATCCCGACGGCCCGGCGGAACCGGATCTGGGCGATCCGTTCCGACATACCGCGTGGTCGTTCGCCGTGACGGATCTCGTCGACGAGAGGGTCGAAGTACAACAGACCCGCGCGCACCAACCGGTCGACGAAGACGTCGACGTTCTGCTCGGTCGGCATCTCCCAGTCCCGGTTGTCCAACAGGATCCGGCCGCTCGAGAGGGTCGGCAACACCGCATCCTTGAGGTCGGTCAAGCCACTGGGCGGGTACAGCGGCAGATAGGCGCCGAGCCGCAACTCGACGCCGAAGAACTCGCTGTCGGCAGGGCAAGTCATCAGCGTGCCCTTCGATTCCGGGCCACGAAGGTGCACCGTCGT
Organism: Kribbella sp. NPDC002412; assembly: GCF_053592935.1. Taxonomy (NCBI): domain Bacteria; kingdom Bacillati; phylum Actinomycetota; class Actinomycetes; order Propionibacteriales; family Kribbellaceae; genus Kribbella; species Kribbella sp. NPDC002412. The sequence goes on along the minus strand of NZ_JBSFBL010000024.1, from coordinate 20,666 downwards.
ACGGCCGCCGGTCCGCGCGAAAGCGATCATGGACGGCGTCTTGGCCACAGAGCTGAACTCGGTCGGGGCATCGCACGTCGCCGTCCACACCCGGTGCACCAGCGGCAACTCGCCCGCAACCGCGTCGAGCAACAGTCCCATCGGCCGCTACATCGCGCCCGACGCGACCATGCCTGACCCGCCCTGACCCACTGACGCGCCCTGACTGAGACTCACGCTCGACAGTGTACGAGAGGAGAAGACCACGGTGGGACGCTTCATCGCGCGGCCGGGCGACGGCTCTGCGCTGGTCAAGCTGTCGCCGGAGAGGTCAGCTTTCGGTCACGGTGTAGTGCAGGCGAACGGAGCCGCCGGCGTCAGCGTGTACAGAGTGCAACTTCAATCGGGTCGGAGACTCGCCTACGGCAAGCGGTGGCCCGTCCATCACCGACGGCGTGCCGAGCCCGCCGATGAGAGCAGGCGCCAGCGTCAGGTGGAGTTCGTCGATCAGACCCGCCCGCAACATCGCACCGTTGAGGCCGCCGCCCGCGGTCGACAGTATGCAACTGATGCCGAGCTCGGTGCCCATCGCGGCGATCCCTCGCGCCAGGTCGACGCGCTCCTCGCCGACGACGAGATAGCAGATGCGTTCCCGGCGGAGATAGCCGAGATAGTCGGCCGGGGTCGATCGTGCCACCAGGACCAGCACGTCCCAGTCCTGATGTTTCTCGGTCCAACGCACACGGCCGCGGCTGTCGACGACGGTGAACCACATATGCGGCGGGGACGGCTGTCCGGTGATGTCCGGTGGAAGGAAGTGCTGGTAGAGCCCGGCGGCGTCACCGTCGTAGGTGGGCAGTTCTTCCGGAGTCTCGTCCTCGGCGACCAGGCTGCCGCTGCCCTCCAGGATGGCGTTGCAGCCGTACTGCTGCCTGACCACCTCGATGATGTCGAGCGGCACCGCATCGGCGGCACGCGGCGTCATCGCTTCCCACAGATCCGAACTTGGCTGGTGCATCAGCAGCGCGTCCCGGGTGAGTGCGACCTTCCCGTCGACACTCGCTCCCACACTGACCACCACGCGCGGTCGCTTCTGCATCACAGCCTCCCTCGGCTCGCCGGACGGCGGACACCAGATCTACCAGCGGCCACCGACAACGCGCGCTGACCGCATCCTCGGCCGATCGACAACCGGCTGTTGTCAGGACACGTCTTCGAGCACTCCGATGCTTGCGGCAGACTGAGCGGGGTGAGCATTTTCAAGCGGCGGCGTAGACCGTCTGAGGGCCTGGTAGCTGAGGCGGCGCGGAATCCGGGTGGGTGGGTTTACGAGATCGACGGGGACTGGGTCGACGATCCGAACGGTTATGTGCCGCCGGAGGCGATTCGCGGGGGTTGGCGGGTCGACGAGGCGGGGCGGCTCACTGGTGAGTTCGTGCCCAACAAGCGGCACGGGCGGCCGCGGGACGACCTCGAGTTGCTCACCCAGGCCGATCATTGGCTCGGCTGGCTGGGCGATCAGCCGGGGCGAGCGGTGCGCGACGGGATCGAGGAGTTGCTGGCGCAGCAAGTCGAAGGCGCCAAGGTCGAGTGGTTGAAGATCACCGCGGAGCCGAGGTTCCTCACCGGTGGCAAGCCGCTGGCGGATGATCCGGGCAGGGCGCAGGTGGTGCGGGCCGGTCTTGCCGTGGAGTTCGGGCTGTCGGTGGCGCAGCTGGATGGGCGGCGGGACGTGCTGACGGGTGTGTTCAGTCTGGCTGTGGCCAGGATGGACGAGCCGGCGGCGCGTGAGCAGTCCTGGCTCGATCTGGGCGAATCCATCGACGAGGCCGGACCACTCCTGGAGGAACGGTTGCTTTCCCTCGGCTGAAGACGTCATGCCGGCCGGACCGACAACCGTGGGAATCCGGCCGCCCGAGCGTCGCGTCGACGCGGTTTCCTCACGTGCTGTCATTCCGCATACTGAGCGCCTTCGGTTGGGGCGGCCTGGCCGCGGTGTATCTCGCGATTCCCGCGAACAGCGCGATCACGTCGATCATGGCGAAGACGGGCAGTCCAGAGCTGGCGGCGGAGTGGGGCCCGGCCATCGCCGGGCCGAGCGTGGAGGAGACGCTGAAGATCCTCGGCGTCATCCTGCTGGTCCTGGTGGCCCGGACACAGTTCCCGACGATCTTGTCGGTGGTGGTCGTAGGTGCCATGGTCGGGCTGGGGTTCCAGGTCGTCGAGGACCTGTCGTACTCGGTCAACGCCGCGATCGGGTTCGTCAACTCGAACGAGGTGGTTCCGGTCGCGCTGGTGTTCGGCGTCCGCGGGATCGTCAGCGGTATCTGGAGCCATGCGATGTTCACATCGGTCAGCGCGTTCGGCGTCGGATACTTCCTGACCCGCAAGGACAGGCCGCTCTGGCAACGGATCCTGGTCGCCGTGGCGGCCTTCGCGCTGGCCTGGTCGCTGCACTTCTTCTGGAATTCGCCGTTCTTCGACGAGCTCGGCTTCGCCGGGCAGACCGTGACCCACGCGATCCCGGTCGCGATCGTCGGCTACCTGGTCTGGCTGCTCGCCGGCCGGGAGGAGGGCAGGTATCTAGGCTCGCTGGCCGACCACTACGTCGGCGAGGACCTGATCACCCCCGAGGAACGCAGAGGCCTCCCGTCGTTGCGGTACCGGCGTTCCGCCCGCCAGGCGGTCAAGAAGAGCCACGGCCGTCGAGCTGCCCGGGCCCTCCGCACGCTGCAACGCGAACAGATCCGCCTGGTCATGTCCTACGGCCGCCACGGCGCAGGCCCCCGCCTGGAGGACCACGAGTACGCCGTACGCCGCGCCCGCGCCCAGCTCGAAACAGCGAACAGCACCTCGAGGTAACGGAGCGCGTAGCTCAGCGGGCCGTTCGGAATGCGCACGAAGCCAGTCCACTGCGGTCCGCCGTAACTTCTGTGTGGTCTCACGCATCTAGGAGTTGACGAGCAGCCCACCTGCCGTTCAGGGAGTGATGGTCAACATGTCGAGACGACTCAGTACTGCGGGGCGGATGGCTGCTGCCGCCGTGCTGGTGACGGGGACGCTGGCCGGGGCCCCGGGGCAGGCCCTGGCTGCTGACACCACCGGCACCGCGGCGTGCAAGATCGAGCCCGGGTCGGTGACCGCCGGCGGCGATCACACGCACAGGGTGATCACCGCGGGCTCGCCACCGACGGTGCAGGACAAGCGGCGCTACACCGACATCTACCCCGACGGCCAGCCCCGGTTGAGCAGTCTGATCGTCAACGATCCCGTCGTCCCCGACACCGGCGGCGCGTACTCCGGCCACGTGGTGATCGGCTCGGGGCTGTACAGCAGCTTCTACTTCCTCACGGAGGACGGCGAGGTCGACCGGGAACAGGCCCACAACTTCCGGATCGGTGGCGGCTGGGGTGACATCACCTTCCTCGAGACGAGCCACCCGAAGGATCCGGATCCCTTCGCCCTGACCAACCATTACTCGCTGCGCACGGACGGCACGCTCACCCGGTGGGACGACCGGGGCGGGTTCGGCTGGACCAACCCGCGGTCCGCGACCGGCTTCGGCGCGGTCAAGACGATGGCGCTGATCAGCCAGACCGCGACGTACGACACCTTCCTGGCGACCACGCGCGGCGGCGCCCTCTACACGATCCGGCTCCCGCTGACCTCGCCGATGAAGCCGATCGTGAAACTGGTCCGCGCCTCCACCTGGCAGGGCTTCGACGCGCTGATCGCCGAGAAGTGCGGCCAGTACGGCACCCTGCTGCTCGGCATCGACAAGGACACCCAGTCCGGCTACCTGTACGCCGTCGGCCACGCCAACGGCACCGCCACCGTCATCCAGAGCCTCGGCAAAGTCCCGGCAACCTTCACCGACCCCATCTACTTCCGCCACACCACAGAGCCCGACACCGCCCCGCTACTGTTCGGCGAGTGACGTCAGGCGATGGGCATGGATGGTGCGAAACACTGGCCGTCGCGTTGACAGTTGCTGGAAGCATCAACTTCCATCGGCGCGATCTCGACCTACCCTGAGGCAGCCGCGCCACAGTGGTGGTCCAGCGCGGTCATCGGCAGGCGCCGGGCTCGTAGGTGCCCAGCGCCTGACCGAGTCGCGCAGCGATCTCCCGGTCGAATTACACAGCGTGATCAGTCAACTTCCTTCGACCACCGGATAGATCTCGTCAGCGACGAGACCATGCGCCTCCCGGTGAACCGTGATCGCCGACTCGGCGTCGGGGGCTTCGACGAGGCAGAACACCTTGCCGTCCTTCTCGTCCGCCCAGTAGCGCAGGTATTTCACGCCGTACTCGTCCTGCGTCTTCAGGTCCGCAAGGTGGGCGTCGGCGACGTCCTTGACTGTCGCGCCCGCAGGCAGACTCTGGTGTACGTCCATGAACAGTGCCATGGCAGTTCCCTCCCTAAATCTCTGAGCCGGACTGGACCAGCTCACGCTGTGTCATGATCAGTGTCATGGCCGACCAGGGTCCGCACCATGATCGTTCCCCCGCTCTCGCTGACCGAGAAGCCACGCTTTCGCGGGCTCTGTCGAGGCTCCACCTCGAAGGCGCGATCTTCCTTCGCGGCGAGTACACCGAGCCCTGGGCCTACGAATCGCTTCCGCCCCAGGACGCAACGGCGGTGCTGGCCCCACACGTCCGCCGGGTGATCCTGTTCCACGTCGTCGCGACGGGCCGAGCTTGGATCGAGACCGTCGAGGGCGAGCGGCACTGGGCCTCCGCGGGCGATGTCATCGTCCTCCCGTACGGCGACAGCCACCGCATGGGTGGCACCGAGCCGGCCGTGTGCGTCGCCGTGTCCACCCTGATCGAGCCGCCACCGTGGGAGCGGATGCCGGTCATCCATCACGGCGCCGGCGGTGCGGAAACGCACCTGGTCTGCGGCTACCTCGCCTGTGACGATCCGCTGTTCGACCCACGGATGCGCGCCCTGCCACCCGTGTTCGTCGTCCGCCCGGACGGTGCGGCGCGGCCCTGGGTGCGCGCGAGCATCGACTACGCGGTGCAGCAGACCGCGCTGATTCGCCCCGATCACTTCGAGGCTCCGACGCGCATCCCGGAACTGCTGCTGGCAGAGGTACTGCGACTCCACCTGGCCGACTCGCCGGCCATGGAGACCGGCTGGCTGAGGGCGTTGCGTGATCCGGTACTGTCGCCGGCGCTCGCCGCCATGCACGCCTCGCCGGAACGGAAGTGGACTCTGCTGGATCTCGCCCGGGACGCGGGTGTCTCCATCTCGCTCCTCGACGAGCGGTTCCGCTCAGTCCTGGGCCTGGCGCCCATCCGCTACCTCACCGGCTGGCGCATGCACCTCGCGACCGATCTGCTGCGGTCGAGCGATCTCGGCGTCGCGGCAGTGGCGCGGCGGGTCGGCTACGAGTCCGAGGAGGCGTTCAGCCGCGCGTTCAAGCGCGAGACAGGCGAGGCGCCGAGCATCTGGCGAGCCGCACACCTCAGCCGCACCCCTAACTGATCGCAATCGCTGCCCGGGACAGCCGGCGGCCCTTCCAGACCCCACCCTCAGCGGCGAACAGCGCCTGCAGGTGACCTACGGCCGCGGCCGAGCGGGCACCCAGCGTCCGGATCGAGAGCAGCGCCGGCACGCCGCGGACGACGAGCAGCGCGAGCAGGAACAGGGGGACCCGGGCGAGCGCCGCCGGATCGTCGAGGAGCCCACTGAGGTCGAGCCTCAACCCGCTGGTCACGAAGAACACCGGGATCAGGAAGCCGTAGCCGAGGGCTTCCAACTTGATCCGGAAGCGGGGATGCGAGCTGGCGTCGCGGTCCACCAGGCCGACGACCGCGCCGGCCAGGAAAGCGCCCAGGATCGTCTCGAGCCCGAATTGCTCCGCCAAGGCGACGAAGGCGACGAGCAGTACGACGGCCGCCCGGACCCTGATCTCGGCCGTGGTGTCCTGCAGCCGCACCAGTACCGTGCCGATCCGCTGGGAACGTCCGGCGGTCGCGACCACGACGCCGGTGACGACCACGAGGACGGCGAACAGTCCGACCATGACGAGCCTCTCGCCGGTGCTCCCGCCTTCGGTCGAGAACACGAGCGACAGCACCAGTACGGCGGCGAAGTCGGCGACCGAGGCCGCGGCGATGGTGAACTGGCCGACCGGGCCCTCGGCTTTGCCCGCGTCCTTGAGCACCGGTACGACCAGACCGAGTGAGGTCGCGGACAGCGCGACGGCCAACAGCAGCGGGCTCTGCACCCAGCCGGCCGCCGAGAAGCCAAGGCCCGCCGCCGTACCCAATGTCAACGTCACCAGGTAGCCGAGCACCGCAAGCCGAAGGATCTGGCCGCGAAGCCGATGGACGTCGATCTCCAGCCCGGCCAGGAAGAGCAGGAACCCGAGACCGAGCAGGGCCACGATCTGTAGCGGCTCGTCCACTTCGACCAGCCCGAGGCCGTGTGGCCCGACCACGATGCCGGCCACGATCTCGAGGACCACGGCCGGAACCCGAAGCCGCGGCGCCAATCCGAGCAGGAGTGGTGCGAGCAGGGCGATCAACGCGACCGCGAACAGGTTGGTGAATTCGACGTCGGGCATGGAGGTTCTGTGCCGCGGGCCGCGTCAGCGTTACAGACTCAGTCGCGGGGGAAGGTGCGGAAGGCTTCCAGCAGTCGGTCGCGAGTCTGCTCGGAGAGGCTCTCGGGCTCCACCTGGCCGACCTCGGCGATGGTCCGGCGCATCTGGTCGACGTACGTCTGGCAGCCGTCGCAGCTCGCGAGATGCTGGACGAAACGCTGTTCGGCCTCGGGATCGAGGGCCCCGTCGAGGAAGGCGGTGACGAGTTCGACCAGCTCGGCGCATGTCATGTCTCGACCCCACTCGTGGCGACGTAGCACTCGAGGTGGCCGCGGACCGCTGCCCGGGCTCGGTGCAGCAGGCAGGCGAAGGTCTCCTCGTCCCCGGCCCGCAGACCGGCGACGAGGACGTCGTCCGCCGGCAGAACCACCCCCACGCTCCGACGGTACAACAGGACGGTCAGCGGTACTCCGGGTTCTCGAAGTCGAATCGGCAGCCCGCGTCCCACTCCGAGCGCTGGTTCCCGTGCGCCGGTACGCCGCCGGCGTCCTTCAGCATCCGGGCCAGGTGCAACAGGTTCCAGGTCATGAAGGTGGTGTTGCGGTTGGTGAAGTCGTTGTCCGGCCCGCCCGAACCCTCGTCCAGGTACGACGGACCTGGCCCGGCCGCACCGATCCAGCCCGCGTCCGCCTGCGGTGGAATCGTGTAGCCGAGGTGCTGCAGGGAGTAGAGCACGTTCATCGCGCAGTGCTTGACGCCGTCCTCGTTGCCGGTGATCAGGCAGCCGCCGACGCGACCGTAGTACGCGTACTGCCCGTGCTCGTTGAGAATCGACGAGTTGCCGTACAGCCGTTCGATCACCTGCTTGGTCACCGAACTGTTGTCACCCAGCCAGATCGGCCCAGCGATCACCAGGATGTCGGCGGCCATCACCTTCGCCTGGATGGCCGGCCACGCGTCGGTCTCCCAGCCGTGCTCGGTCATGTCCGGCCAGACGCCGGTGGCGATGTCGTGGTCGACGGCCCGGATCACCTCGACCTCGACTCTCTGCTTCTCCATGATCCGCCGGCTGACCTCGATCAGGCCCTCGGTGTTGCTGATCGCCGGTGACCGCTTCAGCGTGCAGTTGATGAACAGTGCGCGCAGGTCCTCGTACTCGGGCATCGTGGATTCTCCTTCAGCTCAAACGCTTCTGAGAGGTTCAGTGCCTGCCCGCGCCCAGGCGTTACAGAAGCAGATGGACGTTCGTGGGCGGTAAGCGTTCGGATGCTCCATAAGGGCGGTTGGCCGGGTTGTGATGGAAGCATGAAGCTGCCGGCACTTCCGACCGAGAGGTCCTTCCCATCTCCGTTGCACCACCCGCGGGTGGTGACCGTGATCGGCCGTTGGCTCGGTGTCGCGGTGACGATCTGCTTCCTGACCGGCCTGTTCAGCCACTTGCAGCAGTCGGGTCCCGGTTGGGTGTACATCCCGAGTCGGCCGGCGTCGTTGTATCGGGTGACGCAGGGGCTGCATGTGCTGAGTGGGACCGTGGCGGTTCCGTTGTTGCTGGCGAAGTTGTGGGCCGTGTATCCGAAGTTGTTCGCCAAGCCGCCGTGGCCGCCGAGTCGGCAGGTCTTGGGCATGATTCTCGAGCGGCTGTCGATTCTGGTGCTGGTGTCGGCGCTGGCGCTGGAACTGTTCATCGGCTTCGTCAACACGCTCCAGTGGTACCCGTGGCCGTTCCCGTTCAGGCAGACCCATTACGCGCTCGCCTGGATCATCGTCGGTGCTCTGCTGGTCCATCTGGCCGTCAAGCTTCCGCAGATCGCCGCCCACTGGAGCAAGACTCGTGCGCCGGCCCAAGAGACGGTCGGCCTGACTCGGCGCGGTTTGTTCTGGACGGTTGCCGGTGCCGGAGCGCTGGTGGGGATCGTGTCGGTCGGGCAGTCGGTGCCGGCGCTGGGACCGATCGCCGTACTGGCGCCGCGCCGGCCGGGGGTCGGCCCGCAGGGTCTGCCGGTGAACCGGACCGCCAAGGACGCCGGGGTGACTGTCGTCGGTGCGGACTGGCGGTTCACGATCAGGGGCCCTCAGCAACTGACGTATTCGCTGGATGAGTTGCGTGCGCTGCCGCAGAGCCGGTCCGAGTTGCCGATCGCGTGCGTCGAGGGTTGGAGTCAGGGTGCTCGGTGGGAAGGCATTCGCATCCGTGATCTGCTGAGACTGTGCGGGGCACCGGCTTCCTCCCGCGTCAGGGTCGTGTCGATGGAGCAGAACGGGTTCTACGCGACCAGCGAACTCCCGCCGCAGTTCGCCGCCGATCCGCTCACTCTTCTCGCCCTCCGGCTGAACGGCAGCGAGCTGGATCTCGACCACGGGTTCCCCGCCCGCATCATCGCGCCGAACCGGCCTGGTGTCCTGCAGACCAAATGGGTCCACCGGCTGGAGGTCCTGTCATGACGAAGGGTCGTACGGCGTTGGCCGTGGCCGGAATCGCCTTCGGGCTCTGGGGGCTGTGGCTGATGCTGGACAGCCTGAGCGGGGATGCGTTGATCCGGCTTCCGCTGTGGCTGGGTGGCGTCGTACTGGTGGACGACTTCGTCCTGGTCCCGCTGGTGATCGCCGCCGGCTGGCTCACCCGCAGGTCGATCGTCCGCACGATGCTCCTGTACGTCGGGATCACCACGCTGATCGCGATTCCGCTGCTGCTGCGCCAAGGCAAAGGGGTCAATCCGACCGTCTTGCCCCGCGACTATCTCCGCGACTGGTTGGTGTTGGAGGCCACGATCGTGCTGGTCGGCGTTGTGGCGCTGGTGGTGCGATTACGGCGTGCTGACGGATCGGCGGGATCGGGTCCGCAGGGGAGTGTGCGCTCCTAGGGTCAGAGGCATGGCAGACATCGGTGTGATCGGTGGATCGGGCTTCTATTCCTTCCTGCAGGACGCGCGTCCGGTGACGGTCGAGACGCCGTTCGGGCCGCCCAGTGAGGCGCCCGTCGTGGGTGAGGTGAGCGGTCGTCACGTCGCGTTCATCCCGCGGCATGGCGCCGACCATCGTTTCCCGCCGCATCGGGTGAATTACCGGGCCAATCTCTGGGCGCTGCACGCCCTCGGTGTTCGCCAGGTTCTCGGTCCGTGCGCGGTCGGTTCGTTGCGTCCCGAGCTTGTTCCCGGCACCTTCGTCGTACCCGATCAGCTCGTCGATCGCACCTGGGGCCGGGAGCACACGCTGTACGACGGTCCGCCGGCTCCGGTGGTCCACACCTCGGCCGCCGACCCGTACTGTCCTACCGGCCGGGCCACGGTGCTTGCCATGGGCAACGTGGTTCCCGACGGCACGATGGTGGTGATCAACGGTCCGCGGTTCTCCACCCGGGCCGAGTCCCGGTGGCACGCCGCGCAGGGCTGGTCCGTGGTCGGCATGACCGGCGCCCCCGAGGCGTCGATCGCGCGCGAGTTGGGGCTCTGCTACACGTCGGTCGCGGTGGTCACCGATCATGACGCCGGGGTGGCGGCGGGGGAGGGCGTCACCCAGGCCGAGGTGTTCGAAGTGTTCGGGCGCAGCATCGAACGCCTGAAGGTACTGCTCGCCGACGTGATCGCCCAACTGCCCAAACCCGACGTCGACTGCACCTGCCGCCATGCGCTGGACGGGACTGCCGCCGAAGGGGATGCCCGGTGAAGGTCCTGCTCACCGGCGGCGCCGGCTTCATCGGCCGTCACGTGCACGCCGAACTCGTTGCCGACGGCCATGATGTCGCCGTCTTCGACTCGCTCCGGCCCGACGTTCACGCCGTACCTCCGGTGCTGGAGAACCTGATCGCCGCCGATGTACGGGATGCCGACGCGCTCGCCGCCGCTCTGGACGGTGTGCACGTGGTCGTCCACCTCGCGGCGAAGGTCGGGCTCGGCGTCGATCTCGACGACATCGACGATTATGTGAGCAGCAACAGCCTGGGCACCGCCGTCCTGCTCCGGCAGTTGGGCCGCGCCGGGATCGATCATCTGGTCTACGCGAGTTCGATGGTGGTGTACGGCGAGGGCCGCTACGAGTGTGCGCGCCATGGTGTCGTCGCGCCCGGACCCCGGCGGATCCCGGATCTCGAGGACGGCAACTTCGAACCGCCGTGCCCATTCTGCGGGCAGTTCCTGCGGCCGGGCCTGGTCGACGAGGACGCACGGCTCGATCCACGCAACGCGTACGCGGCATCCAAGCTGACCGGGGAACACCTGGCCGCCGCCTGGGCGCGGGAAACGGGCGGCCGGGTTGCCGCACTGCGGTTCCACAACGTGTACGGGCCAGGGATGCCACGCAACACGCCGTACGCGGGGGTAGCGGCGTTGTTCCGGTCGAGTCTCGAGCGCGGTGACGCTCCGCAGGTCTTCGAGGACGGCCGCCAGCGCCGCGACTTCGTCCACGTTCGGGACGTCGCCTCCGCGGCGGCATTGGCCGCCCAGGCCGACCATCCGCAGTTCGCGGCGTACAACGTCGGCAGCGGCACCGTCCACACCATCGCCGAGATGGCCGCCGAGCTGTCTCGCGCGTACGACGGACCTGCGCCGGTCATCACTGGTCGGTACCGCCTCGGCGACGTCCGGCACATCACGGCGACCTCCGACCGGATCAAGGCCGAGCTGGGCTGGAAACCGGCGTACGACCTGGCCGAAGGCGTCGCCGATCTGGTCGGGTCAGCTCGCGGGTAGGTCGATCTCGAAGGTGCAGCCGCCGGGGACGCTGGCGACGGCGATGTTGCCGTGATGAGACTCGACCACCCCACGGGCGATCGCCAGCCCCAGACCGCCGCCACCACCTGCCGGTGTTCGCTGCGCGTCGCCACGCCAGCCGACGTCGAAGACCCGGTCCAGGTCGTGGTCCGGGATCCCGCCGCAGCCGTCCGTCACCGCGATCCGGATCCGGCCGTCGGGTTCGCGGTCGACGGACAGGCGGACGGCTCCGCCGGTCTCGGTGTGACGGATGGCATTGTCGACCAGGTTCGTCACCGCCCGCGTCAGCTCGTCGGCGTCGCCGTGGACCGCCAGCCGGTCTTCGTCGCCCGGGGTCGAGACCGACAGCGTGACGCCCTCGGCGCGGGCGTGCTCGCAGGTCTCGCCGACGACGTCTTCGGCCAGTTCACGCAGGCTGACCGCGGTACGGCGGCGTGGCGGCGGAGCCCCGGCCAGCCGGGACAACTCGAAGAGATCGTCCACCAGCCCGGTCATCCGGTCCACGGTGGTCCGCATCTGCCGCAGGGCGCCCGGTGCGTCGTCGACCACGCCGTCTTCCAGTCCTTCGGACAAGGCCCGCAGCCCGGCCAGCGGCGTACGCAGGTCATGGGACAGGAACGCGACCAGCTCGCGGCGACTGGCCTCGAGCGCGCGCTCGCGCTCGCGAGACGCGGCCAGGCGTTGCCGGGTCTGCTCCAGCTCGATCGTCAGCGCGGTCAGCTCGGCCGGCCCGTTGCGCGTGTCAGGGTCGGCGACCGGTTCGTACGACGTACCGAGATGGCGCAACCGTCGTTCCACGGCACGGGAGCCGGTGGTGATCCAGTGTGCGAGCAGCACCGACATGGCCAGTCCGAGCAGTGCCGCGAACGCCAGCGTCCAGAGCACGACCCACGAGTCGTGTTCGGAGATGAACATCGCCCGCACACTCTGCAGTACGGCGGCCAACGCGGCGGCCATCGGCACGAGGGCGACAACGATCATGGTGATCCGCAAGGACCGGCGCCGGAACTTCCAGAGCACCAATGCGCCCACTGCGGCGACGATCAGTGTCCAGAGCGCCGTCAGGCCGAGGATCGTGACGGTGTCGCGGTTCATTCGGCCTCACCCACGAAGCGGTACCCGGTCCTCGGCACCGTGAGCACGAGTTTGGGGTCGGACGGGTCGGCCTCGAGCTTCTCCCTTAGCCGCCGGACGTGGACCGTCACCGTGGACGAGTCCCCGAAGTCCCAGCCCCAGACCCGGCGAAGCAGCTCGGCCTTCGTGTACGCCTTGCCCGGATGCGACACCAGATAGGTCAGCAGGTCGAACTCGCGATGCGTCAGCGCCAACTCGGCCCCGTCGAGATAGGCGATCCGGGCCGCGGTGTCGATCGTGACCGGACCGGCACTCAGCTTGGTCGGGGTCAGGTCGAGTCCGGCCAGCCGTTCCTCCCGCCGCAGCATCGCCTGCACCCGCAACGTGAGTTCACGCGGGCTGAACGGCTTCACCACGTAGTCGTCGGCGCCGACCTCGAGCCCGACCAGCCGGTCCTCCTCCTCGCCCCGCGCCGACAACATGATCACCGCGGCGCCGTCGTCGGCCGCACGCATCCGGCGCAGCACCTCCAGCCCGGACAGGCCGGGCAGCATCACGTCCAGTACGACGACCGACGGCTTCCACTGCTGCCACACCTCGACCGCCGCGACTCCGTCGGCGACCACGCGGGCGTCGTACCCGGCCTTGGTCAGGTACGCCGAGACGACGTTCGAGACGGTCGGGTCGTCGTCCACCACGAGCACACGAGTAGCCACAGCACGAGCGTAGGACTCTCGACGTCGGTCCCGGCCCACTCGAGCCTGGCATCGCCGGGACGTAAGCGAGCCGTAGTCGCGTTCGGGCCCAGCCGGCGACCGGAATTCCCTACGGTCAAAGGGTGGCTGCTGCTGACGTGGACCTGGTCCTGCCGTGCCTGAACGAGGCGGCCGCTCTGCCGTGGGTGCTCGGCCGGTTGCCGGACGGCGTCCGGGCGGTTGTCGTGGACAACGGTTCGACCGACGGCTCCGCCGATATTGCGGCTGGGCTCGGCGCCACCGTGATCTCGTGCGAGCTTCGCGGGTACGGCGCCGCGTGCCACGCCGGCCTGGAGGCGGCGACGGCCCCGGTGGTCGCTTTCCTCGACGCGGACGCCTCGCTCGATCCCCGCCAACTCGTTCGCGTCACCTCCCCGGTCCTGGCCGGGCGGGCTGATCTGATGCTCGGACGACGTCGCCCGGTCACCCGTGGCGCCTGGCCCTGGCACCTCCGCCTGGCCAACGCGGAACTCGCCCGCCGCATCCACCGCCGTACCGGCGTCCGCCTGCACGATCTCGGCCCGATGCGCGCCGCCCGACGGCAGCAGCTGCTCGAGCTCGCATTGACCGACCGGCGATCCGGCTATCCGCTGGAGACCGTGGTCAAGGCGGCTGACGCCGGCTGGCGGATCGCAGAGGTCGACGTGGACTACCTGCCACGGTCAGGTCGTTCGAAGGTAACCGGCACACCGCTCGGCGCCGTACGGGCAGTCAGGGACATGACCAAGGTGCTGTCAGCATGAACGCCGGCACACTGATCGTGATCGCGAAAGAACCAGTTCCCGGCCGCGTAAAGACCCGCCTGCAGACGGAGTTCACCTCCGGCGAGGCAGCCGCCCTCGCCCGCGCGTCCCTCGCCGACACCCTCGCCGCCGTCCGGAAGACACCCGTACAGCACTATGTCTTGGCGATCGACGGGAAGGCCGGGGCTTGGCTGCCGGACGGGTTCTCCGTGATCGTCCAGCGCGGCGACGGTCTCGACGAGCGGCTGGCCGCAGCCTTCGAGGACGCGTACGCCGGAACGCCCATGTTGCTGGTCGGGATGGACACTCCGCAGGTGACTCCCGACTTGCTCGGAGCCGACTGGTCGGGGCATGACGCCGTGCTGGGACTGACCGAGGACGGCGGCTACTGGTGCCTTGGGCTGCGCGAACCGGACCGGCGTGCGCTCGTCGGCGTACCGATGTCGACCGACCACACCGGTGCCGACCAGTTGGCCAGGCTCGAGCTCCTCGGCTACCGGGTGAAGCTGCTGCCGACGCTGCGCGACATGGACACACCACAGGACGCGGCGGCGATCGCGGCGAGGTTCCCAGACCTGCGGATGTCGCGGCTGCAGCGGCGGCTGCAGCACGCGGCACATCCGGCACTGCTCTTCGAGAAGGCTCTCGACGGTGGACGGGTCGTCGTCACCGGCACCGACGGTCGGGCGGTTCCGGGGTTGTCCGAGGTCAACCGCTGGCGCGCGCCCGCCGATGCGGTCGACCGAATCGCCTTGAGCCGCTGCGAGGGACCGGTGCTGGACATCGGGTGCGGCCCGGGGCGGATCGTGACGGCGCTCGCCGAGCAGGGGATCGCGGCGCTCGGCGTCGACATCTCCGCACACGCCGTACGGCTGACCACCGGCCGAGGCGCCGCCGCACTCCGTCGGGCGGTGCAGGAACCGCTGCCGGGCGAGGGACGCTGGGGGAGTGTCCTGCTGATGGACGGCAACATCGGCATCGGCGGCGCCCCCGACGTCCTGCTGCGACGCTGCGCCGAACTTGTCCGTCCGAACGGCGTGATCCTGGTCGAAGTCGATCCCGACGACGGGCTCGACGACTCCGGCGCGATCGTCCTGCGGAGCGCGAACGGGCGCCGGTCGAGACCATTGCCCTGGGCAAGGGTCGGCAGCCGCGCGATCATCCGGCACGCACGCACGGCCGGACTCCTCGCCACCGAGGACTGGCGCGCAGACGGCCGCGCCTTCCTCACCTTCTGCCGCTCGCCGGCCGCCACCGCGGAACGCGACTCCTGGCCTCAGGCGCCAGCGGTCTGGTGATGTTCGAGCTGCGGTGGTTCGTCCGCGGCCCGCGCCTGCGAGCTCGGGGCGCCAAGCGTGACTCGTTTCGGCGCCCGGGTCTCCCGCTCGTCGTCGGCGGAGTGACCGGCATCGCGGCGAGCACGGCGGTGCTCGCCACGGCCTCGGCGAACTGGTGGCCCAACCTCACCCTGGTGGCGGCGACCCTTCTGCTCGGCGGGATCGCCTGGCTCATCACTCGTCGCCCGGCAGGTCCCCGGGTGTTGCTCGGTGTCCTCACCTTCGCGGCGGGGTGCCAGCTGCCCGGTCTCGCCCTCGCCCCGATCACCAGTACAGACGCCTACCGCTACGTCTGGGACGGGCGAGTCCAGCTCTCCGGGAGTTCGCCGTACTCGCATGTTCCACTTGACGATTCGCTGGCGAGGCTTCGCGACCCGATCCTCTTTCCCGGTCTCTCCCCGGCCGACCGGTCCGGCGTCACCGGCCCGCCGCGCGTTCCCCAGGATCCGGCCGCGCTCGCCGCTCTCTCGGCCGACGACCCGCGCACGCGCATCAACCGGCCTCGTATTCCGACCATCTACCCGCCCGTCGCCCAGGCGTACTTCACCACCGTCGCCTCCCTCACGCCGTGGTCGGCCGGAACCTTCGGCCTCCAACTGGCGGCCGCCGCACTCGCCGTCGCTGTGACAGCGCTGCTGGCCACCGAACTGCGTCGCCGCAACCGGGATCCCCGCTGGGCGGTCCTGTGGGGCTGGTCCCCGATCGTCGCCCTCGAATCCGGCAGCGCCGCGCACATCGACGTACTCGCCGCCGCTCTCCTCGTTGCCGCAGTCATCACCGCGGCCCGGCGGGCGCCGGTGGTCGCCGGCATCCTCCTCGGCGCGGCAGCCGGGGTGAAGCTCCTACCGCTCCTTCTCCTGCCGGCGTTCACCTCATGGCGGCGGAGCGGCTTCACCACACCACTTGTTGCCATCGGCACCTTCGTCGCGAGCTATGTCCCGCACGTGCTTGCCGTCGGCACCTTGGTGATCGGGTTCCTGCCCGGCTACCTCGGCCAGGAAGGCTTCTCCGACGGCAGCTCCCGCTCGGCGATCCTCGCACTGGTACTGCCTCCGGCGGCCCGCCAGCTAGTCGCCGCAACCCTCGCGATCACCCTCGCAGTGCTGGCGATTCGCCTGCACGGCAGGCAGCCGATCGCGGTCACCTGCTGCTGGCTGTACGGCGCGGCACTCCTGCTGGCCACGCCGACCTATCCCTGGTACGGCGTTCCGCTCATCGCCCTCGCCGTACTGGCCGGCCGGGCCGAGTGGATCGCCGTACCGCTTGCTTCCTATCTGGCCTACGCAAGCTTCGGACATAACCTCCGCCAGAGCCTGATCCACCTCACCGCAGCTCTCATGGTCGTCACCGCGATCGCGATGCGTCACCGACTTGCGCACCAGGGTAATCGGGAGCGTGCGTTGCCACGCCTGAGTACTCGGTGACGAGCGTCGTTGCCGGGATTGAACCGTGCCCGCAGCCGTGTCCGGAGGGACAATGGAGGCAGCGGCCGAGGTTACGAGATCCTCGCCGACAGGACGGTGACTTCGGCACGGCACAGCGGCCGCGGTGTGGCCGACCGGAAGGTCGTGGTGAGCATGGACAGGTACGCGAGCGGCGAGTCGTGGCTGGTGTGGGTGGCGCGTCGCTTCGGGTTCGGCCGTAATCCGCTGCGGCGCCACACGGACCGGATCGAGTCAGCGATCTTCCTGAGCGCGTTGCTGGTCGCTGTGCTTGTGGTGCCGGCCGCAGTCGCTGTCGGTACCGCGGTACAAGATGCGAGCGAACGCGCCGCAGCTCAGCGCCGGGCGGTTCTGACCGAGGCGCCGGCCACAACCCTCGAGGAAGTCCAGAGCTGGTCCGGCGCAGGGTCGGGCGTGGTGATGTCCTGGGCCAAGGTCGGCTGGACGGACGCGGACGGTTTGCCACGCGAGGGGTGGACGTCAGTGCCGATCGGGACGACCAAGGGCAGCGAGGTGACGATCTGGCTCGATCCTTCAGGTGCGATCAGTGCCCCGCCGCGCCAACCAGGTGAGAGTGAGGCGATCGGTGGCGCGGTCGGGCTGACCGCGGCGATGGTCGCTTGGCTGGTGCTCATCGGCCTGACCCGGCTGGCCCTGGTGTGGCTTGACTGGCGCCGCTCCCGGGATCTTGACCGCGAATGGGAGCTGACCGACCACCGCTGGAGACATCACGAGAGCTGACCCGCTATTGCGGCGCATAGCTCGACTGGTCGTCAACTCGTGGACCACACCAGTCGATGACGGTGCGAGCGTGATCGGCGGGGACTTCGAACGGCGGCGCATGCCCCCACGCGGTGGAGGACCACCAGGTTCCAGTCGGGCCGCTGCGCCGTCCAGTCATCGATCGACGCGCGGAGAGTGAGGCGATCCTCGTCGCCCCGGACAAGGAGAGTCGGCGCCGCGACCCGGCGCATCGCGTCGAGCACGGTTCGCCGCCTGACGAACTCGGGGTGATTTTGTTCGACAGTACGGGGCAGGCGATCTACCTGTTCGACAAGGAGAAGTCGGCGACCTCGGCCTGCTACGACGCTTGCGCGGAGGCCTGGCCCCCGGTGCTGACGAAGGGACAGCCGAAGGCGCTCGGCGCGGTGCGGCAGTCGCTGCTCGGTACGACGAAGCGCACCGACGGCACCACCCAGGTCACCTACGGCGGACATCCGCTGTACTTCTACGCCCACGAGGCCAAGAACGAGGTGAAGTGCCACAAGATCGAGGGCTTCGGGGGACTATGGCTCGCCGTCACCACGGCCGGCCAAGCAGCCCCGGCCTGACGGCGTCGCCACCATCCCTCACTGTCGTCGCCTCGAGCAACGCTCAGACCCGCCTACGGTTCCAGCAGGAGCTGCACTTGGTCACCGACTTCTGCGCCGGCCGACTTCAGGGCTGCCTTGCTCACACCCACGCAGAAGCCGCCGCCTGCGACAAGCATGGTGCTGCCGGTGAACTCGGCGCCGTTCAGGGTCCCGGCAACACGTCGCTGTCGGCGCCCGCCGAGCTCCGGGACCAGCTCTGCCGGTATGTCGACCACGGCAAGTCCTCCTGGCTTGTCCTCTCGCCACCGCCGCACGGTGCCGGTGATCTCGACTGTCGTGCCCATGCCTTCTCCAGGTGTCGCCTGAGTGGACGGCTGATCGCCACCCGTTGGTGGTGGCACCATCCTCACCAGTCATCTGCAGGGTGGTGTGCAGCCCCACCTCACCCTGCGCCGACCGCAGAAGGGAGTCAACACAAGCCCGAACCACTGCGGCAGGATGGATGGAGAGGTTGACTGTCCAAACGGTACGGCGGCTCCGACCACGGCGGAGCGGCCTGATTGGTGGCTGCCAGTCCGGGAGGTGTCCAGTGAAGTACATGATCATGATGGCCGGCGGTGTCGGCGAGAGTGTGCAGGACCGGTCGCCGGAGTGGATCGAGGATCCTTTTCCTCCTTCGAGCCGGCGGTGACCTGATGCCCGCCGTCACCATGCTTGATCCTTGCCCTGCCTGGTTTCATCGGTTTGTCGGTAGCGGCCGATAGTCTCGATCTCGCGAGCAGCTCAGCATCGCTGGCCAGCGAGCCGGCCCGGCTGGCAGCGGCGCGCGTCGGTGACCGTGATGCCTTTGCCGCGCTGATGGCTGAGCACCTGGCCGCCCTGTACACGCCTTGCTGTCGGCTGCTCGGCTCCTTGCATGACGCTGACGACGCGATGCAGGATGTCCAGTTGCTGACCCTGGCGAGGTCTGGACGGGTTTGAGGGCCGAGCGCCGCTGAAGCACTGGCTCTACCGGATCACGACCACCACGTGTCTCAAGATGATTCGGGCACGGGGCCGCATCCCGCCGCCCACAGACGAGCTCGTCTTCTTGCAGCCGTACCCGGATCGGCTCGTCGATCAGGTCACCGACGCCAGCGCGGATCCGGCTGCTGCCGCCGAGCAACGTGAGAGCGTCGCTCGCATTCATCACGGCGGGTGCAGCGGCTTCCCGCGAGCCGGCGGGCAGCTCTGCTGCTGCGCGATGTGCTCCCATTCAGCCCTGCCGAGACTGCCGAGCAACTTGGCACGACCGTGGCCGCGCCGAACAGCCTGCTGCAACGTGGCCGGGTCACGATGAGGACCCGCGGCGACCCCACGAAAGCGGGGCCGGGCGGTGCCGCTGAGCGATGCCGAACGTCAGATCGTGGACCCTTTCGTCGACGCCTGGCAGCACCGCGACATTCCAAAGCTGGCTGCTCTGCTCAGCCAGATCATGGTTCTCGACGTCACTGACAACCAGATCTCGTCGATTGTCGGGTTCGAGGTGCCCGGCGGTCAGTGCAAGGCGCGATCCATGGTCACCCGTACGTAGTCGTCGGGGTTCGTCAGGTGGGGCACGTGCCCTGCGCCGACGTACAGATGCCGTTCGGCGTGCGGCAACGACTTTGCGATCCGGTCGAGGATCGGCGCGAACATCGGCGGACTTTGGTCCCCTCGAGTGAGCAGCGCGGGCTTCGCGTACGTCGCCAGTGCGTCGAGATCGACAGACAGGCAATCGGGATCGCGCAGCTCGTCGAGGTACGTCGGTGCGTTCCGGAGGAATGTCCGGCGTACTGGCTCCGGGAGCTCGGACCACTGTCCTGGGCCGAGCGCGATCGTCTCGACGAACAGTTCGGCCGCGGCAGCGTGCTCCTGCGCCTCGAGCAGTTTGCGCACCGGCGCGATGCGTTGCCCGAAGGCCTCCACCGCGGATGCGAACGCAGGATCGTCGGACAACAGCTGCAGCCCCGGCGGCTCGTGGACGGCGATGCCTCGAACCAGGTCGGGGTGGGCAGCGGCAAGTCGCAGCGTGATCAGCCCGCCGTAGGAGTTGCCGCAGACGAAGGCCGGCGCAAGGTCGAGCGTCTCGATCAGCGCGGCCAGATCCGAGACATCCTCGTGCACCGATCCTTGGGTGGGCGTGCGTGCGCTGCGACTGTGACCTCGACGGTCGTAGGAGACCACCGTGCAACGCTCGGCGAGCAGGGGTACGACCGGTGCCCAGTTGTCCGCATCACCCCACGAACCATGGACGAGGACGAGGCTGGGACCCGACCCCACGGTGGTGTGGTAGAGGTTGACCCGATTGACTGTTGCCGTCGCCATTCCAACTCCTGTCGAACACAGCCGCTTCCCGCTGACCCGTATTGTCACGTTCGCTCTACGACCAAGCGACGCGCATCGGCAGGACTACCTATCTCGGTTCGTTGTCCAGCGTCGAATGGACGCAGGCACATCCCATGCGGAACGGCAGGTCCCGGGGGATCAAGCCGTGACGGTGGGCCGCGCTCGTGCTTGCCGGATGACATCGATGTCTCTATCGAGGCACCCAACCTTCAGCGGGAGCAGCTACTGGTGACGAGATCGGCCACCTGGTCGGCCAAGGACTCGTCGATCACCCGTGCCAGAGACGGGTCGTCTTGCACGTAGCTCGGTACCAGGAACCGCACAACCTGCGAGGCCGGCATCCATCCGCCGCGGACGGGTTCGGTGACGGTCGGCGGCGTCGGGATGACCGAGC